>JAFGLK010000213.1 GCA_016928125.1 Anaerolineae bacterium | reverse complement strand
TCGGTGAGCCTGTCAAACCGACCGACGCGGCGCTCATTCCCTAGACACTCTGATTATGAGACGCGGCAGGGAGAGCGCAAGTTCCTGAGCGCGCTCGGGTGCCGGGCTACGCCTTCAGGATCTTCCGCCGCGACAGGATCCACTCTATCAGCGGCTTCATGCCCAGCTCGCGCGCGATGGCGAGCGCCTCGTCCAGGAGGGACGCAGCCTTGTGGTGGTCGCCGGGGGCGTCGTGCTCCAGCAGAGCCACGGCATCGTCGTAGCAGGTCCAGGCGAGCTCGGGCTTGAGGCCCGTCTTGCGAAGAACCGGGAGCACCTCTGCGAACTGCGCTAGCGCCTCTTCCAGGTGGCCTGCAGCCCGCGCCAGGTTGGCTCTGATCCGGGTGGTGCCCTCGCCGAGATCAGCGGGTCTGTCCCTGGTGAGGCGAGACAACGCCTCGTAGTGTGTCTGCGCCGCCGAGGAGTCCGCTCGGTCTATGGCTAGGAGACCCAATGCCAGGTGACCGTGTATGCGAGCGGCCCCTGTCGTCTCCTGCGAGCTGACCGCCTGTAGCGCGACTGTCTCCGCGTAGTCCAGGTGGCGTGCGTCGCCGGAGAGCAGATAGGCCAGCACGATGACATAGGCGTGCCAGGGGGTGGCATCCCCACCACCCGTCGCCCCGCCTGAGCGTATGCACTCCACAAGTCGGTCCAGGTAGACCCTCCCATTTTCTGAGCCACCTACGGCATACTCGAGCAGCACGTAGCTGCTCAGAGCGCCCGTACTGGAGGGGTCCAGCTCGAGCCACCGGTCCAAGACCTCTCGCGCCCGCTCCGAGTCGCCCGCCAACCTCGCAACGTAGTCGATCTGCCCGTATGCCCGGCAGACCTGCCGTCGGTGGCGCATCCGTAGTGCCAGACTTAGGGCAGCCTCGGCGTTGGCCAGTGCACTCTGCGCATCCCCCAGCCCCGCCCCGAGGCCCCAGGTGACGAAGGCTCTGGCCTCGACTTCGACGGATAGATCCCCCACTTGCTCGCACAGGCGCAGTGCCCTCAAGGCACTCTCGTATGATTGCACGCGCCGCATGGCCCACCACTGTACAACATACTGCTGGCTCTCCGCGTACAGCTCAAGAACCGGGTCATTGTGGCGGCGCGCCAAATCCGTCGCGCGATGATACGTGTCATCAGAAGCAGCCAGATCACCGTCCTCGATGTATACCCACCGTGAGTAGCTGGCCAGCAGGTAGCCAGCATCCGGCGAGTCAGGTGGCACCATCTCCAGGGCGCACTGGGCCATCTCAGCCGGTCCGGGCTTTTGCCGCAGCCACGGCAGAGGAGCAGTGGCGATGGCCACAGCCCGGCGCGTGTCGCGCGCCTCGATGGCATAGTCAAAGGCGCGCTGGAACGACTCCATCGCCTCCGGAATACGACTGGTCTCGAGCACCGCAGACTGGGCCGTACCCAGCCCGAAAAGAAGGTCGGCCGTCTTTGCATCTATCGGCTCGCCATGTAGGGCGCCGCCCTCTTTCGCAGCCAGCCCCCGCTGGAAGTGGTCTATCGCCTCCTCCCAGGCATAGCTGGCCAGCGCCCTTTCCCCCGCCAGCAGGGAGTACTGGACCACCTTCTCCGAGCCCAGCACCGCCTCGGCCTCGCCATAGTGGTAGGCCAGCTCCGCCGCGTGGGTTTGAGCCTCCTCCCCGTATACCCCCTCCAACGTCTGGGCGATGCGTGCGTGGAGCCGCACCCGTCGCGCGAGGGATAGCTCCCCCAGCAAGGTCTCCTGCGTCAGGGCGTGGCTGAACTGGTAGCGCCCCACTGCCGTCGGCTCCTCCTCGATCACCCGCGCCGCGAGGGCTTCCTCGAGCACCTGCAGGAGGCGTTCCTCCGATACCTCCTTCACCAGCCGGGCCAGGGGCGCCATCTCGAACTCGCGGCCAATCACCGCCGCGATGGTCAGCACCTCGTTGCAGCGCTCCGAGAGGCGGTTCAACCGTCGACCGATCACCTCCCGCACCCCCTCGGGGATGCGCACCGACCACGACTTGCGCTCCTTGAGCTTGTCCGGGCTCAGCTCCCCCTCCTGCACCAGCAGGCGCACCACCTCGTTCACGAAAAAGGGGTTGCCCTCGGTCTGCTGGTACACGGCGCGCACCAGCTCGACCGGCGGCCGAATGCCCGAGGTCAGCTCGATGAAACGGGCCACGTCCTCCTGGGTCAGGCCGCGCAGAAGCACCCGCCCGAAGGCCCGCTGGCGGTTCAGCTCGCCCAAGGCCTGGGCCAGGGGATGCTGCCGCGACAGCTCCACATCCCGATAGCAGCCCACCACCAGCAGCCGTCCCGCCGCCAGCTCGCCCGCCAGGAACTGCAACAAGAGCAAGCTGGGCGAGTCCGCCCAGTGCAGATCGTCCAGGATCAATACGAGAGGCTGCGCGAGGGCCGCGCTCTTGAGAAAGACGGTGATCGAATCGAACAGCCGGAAGCGCGCCGCCTCGGGGCTGTCGAGTGGCAGCGGGGCGGGCAGGTCGGGGAAGCGCGCGCGCACCTCGGAGCAAATCTCGGCGATGTCCGCCGCCCCCGAGCCCATCTCGGCGCGCACCTCCTCCGCGGGGTGCTCGCGCACGTAGGCGCGCAGCGCCTGCACCCACGGCCAGTAGGGGGGCATCCCCTGGCCCTCGTAGCAGCGCCCCCACAGCACCTGGGCCTGGCGCAGGCCGGCGTAGGTGGCCAGCTCCAGCGCCGTGCGGGTCTTGCCGATCCCCGGCTCGCCCACCAGCATCACCAGCCGCCCATGCCCCGCCAGCGCCTCCTCCAGCGCCGCCTTGAGCTCAGCCATCTCGCGCTGGCGGCCCACGAACACCCCGCCCGCCAGGCTATCCAGCGAGCGCCCCTCCTCCTCCGAGCGCTGCGCCACGGCGGATAGGTCCACCCCCTCCACCGCCGTCAGCACCTCGGCCGCAGATTCGGGCCGCTGGGCGGGGTCCTTGGCCAGCAGGCGCAGAATCAGCGCCTCCAGGTCGCGCGGGCAGCAGGGATTGTGCCAGCTCGGCGCCACCGGCGGCGTGTGCACGTGCTGCCCGATGATCGCCACCGGGTCGTCGCCCAGGAAGGGCGGCCTGCCGGTGGTCAGTTCGTAGAGCATGCAGCCCAGCGAGTAGAGGTCGGCCCGCGGCGTCACCTCGCCGCCTGTGGCCTGCTCGGGGGGCATGTAGGCCACCGTGCCCACCATCATCCCCTCCTGCGTCAGGCGCGGGCGGTTCAGAGGCAGCGCGAGGCCGAAATCGCCGATCTTGGCGACGCCGTCGGCGGTGAGCCAGACATTGCCCGGCTTCAGGTCGCGGTGCACGATCCCGCGTCCGTGGGCGAACTGCAGGCCCAGACAGACCTGGCGGGCGATCTCGAGGGCGCGCTCCAATGGCACGCGCCCTTGGGGGGCCTTTTTGACCAGGTGCTCCACGTCGCCCCCGCCCATGAACTCGGTCACCATGTAGGGCTGGCCCTCGATCTCGCCCAGATCGAACACCGTGACGATGTGAGGGTGGGCGCCCAGGCGGCCCATGGCCTGGGCCTCGCGGCGGATGCGGGTGCGGGCGGATTCGTCCAGGCCCTCGGTTTTGATCAGGGCAAAGGCCACGTCGCGGTCGAGGAGGGCATCGTGGGCCAGGTAGACCTTCTTCTTGCCCCCCTCGCCCAAGAATTTCGTCACCTCATAGCGGCCCCCGGCAAAGGCCGTCGGCTGTGCCTGGCTCGGCGCTGGGCTGGGCGCCGCAGCGGTCGCAGCGTCTGCGGGAGGCGCAGGCGCAGCGGCGTCGCCTGTCAGGGGCGCCGCGCACTGGGAGCAGAACTTGCTCCCCGGCTCGTTGAGCGCCTGACAGCGAGGACAGGCCAGGGGCAGCGGGGCGGCGCATTGCGAGCAGAACTTGCCGCCTGCGGCGTTCTCATGGCCGCAGCGCGTACACTGGACCATCGCGACCTCCTGACTGGCGACGCGGTGGGGAAACCGCCACCGCAGCCACTGCTATCCCTGGCCAGCAATATGGTTGTCGGGCTGACATTATGATACCCGGTCGCGGCAGACGTGGCAACGCCCCATTCGGCGCTCTCTCAGGTGCCGAGCACTCGCCAGTTCCCTGGCGCACGCCAGTCTGCTGGCGAGTGCCCGGCACCTACAGCGTCGCCAGCCACCCGCCCGCCAGCCGGAGCTGGGCTCGCTTAGCCTCCAGGTTCTGGCGGCGCACCGGCCAAACGTCCACCAGGTCAAAGCCGCAGAAGCGCAGCACCCGCTCCAGGCTGACGCAGCAGTTGGGCGCGCCGCCGCCGCCCCCGCCCGCCACGCAGACCGCCACGGCGAGCTTGTCCTGGATGCCGCTCCGATCGATCATGTGGTCGGCGGCCCGGCGCAGCCGATCGGTGAGGGCGCGCATGCTCTCCGACAGCTCGCCATAGTACACCGGCGTGGCGAACACCACGGCGTCGGCAGCGCGAATCTTGGTGATGATGCCATCCAGATCGTCCTCGATGACGCAAGGGTCCCCGCTGCGGCAGGGGCCCCAGCCGCGCTCGTCGCACTGGCGACAGCGCTCGAGGGCCATCTCGGGCAGGAAGAGACGCTCGGCCGTGCCGCCTGCGGCGACATAGCCCTCCAGCAGGGCCTCGACGGCGCGGGCCGTCTGGCCCTGGGGGTTACGGCTGCCAAGGATAGCTAGCACGTGCATGGGTCTCTCCTCGTTTGTTAGATTCGCTTGCAATCCTCTGATCGGGCTAACGCACCACCTGCAGCATGGCCTTGAACGCCGGTCCCTCGGCCACGCGCAAGATCTCGAACAGGGCCATCTCCACGCTGGTGACCGCGGCGCCGGCCTGGCGCACCCGCTCCAGGGCGATCTCGCGATTCACGGCGCGGCGCGACGACACGGCGTCGCCCACCACCTGCACCTCATAGCCCAGGCTCAGCAGGTCGAGCGTGGTCTGATAGATGCACACGTGGGTCTCGATGCCCGCGATCAGCACCTGGCGGCGGTCGTGGGCCTTGAGCGCGCGGTGGAATTCGGGCGAGCCGCAGCAGCTAAAGCTCAGCTTGGGGATGGGCTCCAGATCGGGCAGCAGCTCGGCCAGCTCCGGGATGGTCGGCCCCAGCCCGCGGGGGTTCTGCTCCATCCAGATGATGGGCAGCCCCAGCACGCGCACCCCGCGCACAAGCTGGACCAGGTTCCTGAAGAGGGCCTCGCGGTCGTGCATGATCTGGGCCAGCTTGCCCTGTACATCCACCAGCACCAGGAGCGTGTTGTCGCGTGAGAGCATGGGTTGTGAACTCCTCCGTGAATGCGTCCGCTAGGCCAGCAGATCCATCGGCACGGCGCCCTGATTATGTCGCGGCATACGCAGCCCCATCAGATGGCAGGCGATGGGCGCCGCGTCGATCTCGCGGATCAGGCCCCAACGCCGCCAATCGCGCTCATAGCCGCCGCCGCGCACGCCCGGCCCCGCCAGGATCATCATGCCCATGGTGGTGAAATGCGCCGTCTCGTAGGTGGGCAGCTGCGAGCCGTGCAGCGCGCCCTTGCCCGGGCCGATGCTGCGCTGGTCGTCCACCGCGCCCCAGCCGATGCCGTGGTTGAACACGCACACCACGTCGCCATTGTCGGCGCCCCAATAGCCGATGATCTGGGCGTCCTGCAGCTTGAGCGCCAGCGGGATCACGCGCTGGCCCGTCTCGGGGTCGCGCCAGTCGAGCAGGGCGTCGATGATCCGATCCTGCACCCGCTCGTAGGCCTCGGCGGGCACCACGCCGGTGGGCTCACGCCCGGCCAGGTTGACGAACACCTCGGCGCCGCGCTCGGGCCAGGTGTAGGTCTGGGTGATGGCCATGTCGATCTCGCGCGTGGCGGGGTCAAAGGCCATCAGGCCGCGCTCCATCAGGCGCACGTTGATGTCGGCCCAGCGATGGGCGGGTGGCATGCCGTGGTCCGAGATCACCATCACGGCGGTGTCGTCATCGGCCAGCTTGAGGAACTCGGCCAACACCTCGTCGCCGATCTGGTAGGCCCGGCGCTGGGCCTCCATGTTCCAGGCGCCCACGACGGGGTCATAGTTGGGGCCGTCGGGATCGGCCAGGTTGACCGTGGGATGGTTGATGTTGTCAAAGATGTGCCAATGGCAGTAGTGCAGGTCCCAGCCGTATTTGTCTTGGACGTAGGCCGCCACCCGCGCCTGCCAGAGGCCCTGGTAGCGCACGTCGTCCAGGAACGCCTCCAGCGTGGCCTGGTCGCGGGGATACATGCTGAAACGCGGGAACCAGGGCCCCACCTCGGCGATGATCTCGCGCTCCAGCCCGGCGGGATAGGCGGTGCCGCTGGTGGCGTAGGCCTGGCAGCGCGCCAGATGCACCGTCGGCGCGCCCGACGCCCCGGCCTTGAGGCCCAACAGGCGCCAGCGCAGGGTGGCCTCCACGCCCCCGTAGGTGTGGGTGACAAAGGGGCTCCACTCGCCCAGCCTGAGCTCGGCCAGCGGCCGGGCCGCGTCCTTGACCGTGTAGACCCAGACCCGGTCAGGGGCGTTGGGCCGCACGAGCAGGGAAAAGATCTCAGCCGGCCCGGGCCGGTGGTAGGGGCGCGAAGGGAGCTCGCCCTCCCAGGCCGGGCTCTCCAGGTTGGCCCAGCCGCTGGCGGGCCGCAGCCGGACGGGCGTGCTGCCCTGGGGCGCGCCCTCCTCCAGGCGATCCACGCTGCGCAGCTCGGCGGCGCCAGAGGCGGCAGGCTTGGGCTGGCCCGAGGGATCCACGGTGCCAAAGTACTCGGCCGCATCGGACAGGACAAAAGGCGGCTCGCGAAAGCCGGGCGCCACCACATATCCGCGCTCGATCGGGCTGGGCCAGGTGGCCACGGGATAGTGGGTGATGAGCGTCTTGAGGCCGGCCTCATCTGCCACTTGCCAGACCGTCTCGGGGCCCCAGTCGGTGGATTCCCACGACTCGATGGGCCGCACGCTGAGCGGGTCGGTCTTATGGTGGCGGGTCCAGCCACCCAGGCCGTGGCTGCCCGGCTGCGCGCCGGTCACCTGGGCGGCCCAGTTGGTGGGCGTCCAGGCGGGGATCGAGGGCAGGAGCTTGTTGATCGTCCCTCGGGCGATGAGCCGCTCAAAGGTGGGCAGATGGCCCTCGGCCAGGAATTTGCGCAGCAGGGGATAGTTCATGCCGTCCATGCCGATGTGGAGAAACTTCATCCGTCGTCCTTTCGATTCGATTGCGGCCATTTCTGTAGGGGCGGACGGCGTCCGCCCTCTGCTGTGGGCGCCATGGGTCATCGCGCCAGGATCCGCGATCCACGCTCCCGGCGACTGCGCTGTGCCAAGCTGGAGCTTGGCGCTCCCAGGCGGCGCTCC
>JAFGLK010000031.1 GCA_016928125.1 Anaerolineae bacterium | reverse complement strand
GGCACAGCGATCGAACTGGCCGCATCTGCAAACGAATCGGTCAACCCCGGCGCCTTCAGGGCGCTGGCCCAGGCAAGATCCAGGGGACGTAGCTTGCGGCCGTCGAGGCTGAGTTCGAGCTCTGCGAGTTGCGCCCGAGACCCATGGGTTGGCGTATCGCGTAGCACCAGCGCCAGATCGGTGCCCTCAAAGAAAAAGTCGAGGCGCGCGTCCCTACTGCCCGCAGCATAGGCGCCCAACACGGCTGCGTCATCGCGCACATGCTGCCACAGACCGTCATAGTGCAGAGCCCAATGGTCTTGTTGATGATAGCCGACCGGCACTGCAGGGGGGGCGCCATCATACTGCTCGCGATTCATGAGCCAGGCCATCGCATGGTAGACCGGCAGCGCCGTCATGTCAGGCTCGACCATGCGAAAGTAGTACCAGGCCTGGTCCTTCTCGGCCTCGGAGGGGCGCCTGAAGAACCAATAGTTCATCACGCCCATCCAGGGCCATTCGCGGGCAGCCCGCCGATAGGCCTCAATGGCATAGATGGCCTGCTTTTCCTCCGTCACCCGCCCATAGGCAGGAGTCCCCTGAAAATCGTCGGGCAGGGTATTCCAGCCGACCTCGGTGGCCCAGATTGGCTTGTCCGCGTCGCCATGGCGCACCATGATCTCACGCAGCAACTGGGCGCGCGAGAAGTTGGTGCGGTCACGGCTGGCGCGGCGATCGTATGGCCCTGTCCACAGCCCGTAGACCTGGGCGCCCATGACATCAAAGTGCCCTTGGGCGCCCGCTGCGTACATCTTCTCGAGATAGAGCAGGTCGCTCAGATTGCGTGGCCCAAACTCGGCTGGGGTCTCTTCGATGGTCTGGGCCAAGCCGGCAGCGATCACGACGCAGTCTGGATCGGCCTCTTTGGCTCGCCGATAGGCGATCTTGAGCAGTTCGACATAGGCCGCCGGGTCGGCCGGCTGATCACCCCACTCGGGATAGATATTGGGCTCATTCCAGATCTGGTAGTAGCGGATTCGGCCCTTGTAGCGGCTGACCAGCGTGTAGCAAAAGTCTCCGAAATCCTCAAAGTCGTCGGGCGGCGCCAGCGACCATCCGGGCGCATCGCCGACGGCGCGGCTCCAGGCCGGGGAATTGTCGAGCCGGGCGATAACCTCCAGCCCATAGGATTCGGCCAGATCCACGATGCGATCGTATTTCTCCCAGGCGCTCTTGTCCCAGAGATGATCCCAGTAGTCGCCTTTGGCCGAGATCTCGATATCCTCCCAGGGGAATTCCTGACGTATCCAGTGAAACCCTGCCGCCGAGATCAGCGCCAATGAGCGCTCAACCTGGTCCGGATCGGCTTCCTGTTCCAGGAAGGTGTTCACGCCATAGGGCGAGACGCCTGTGTGAGCGATGGGTACATAGGCGTCGGTACGGGGTGGCGACTGCACGAGGCGCAGATAAACGAGGGCGCCTACCCCTTTGATCTGCTCCACCAGATCGTCCTCGCCGGTCCAGTGGGCCAGGATGTGCCGCACAAAAGGGCGATTGAGGTAGATCCAGAGGCCGCAGGCCAGGCACACGCCGAGCAGTGCGAGCAGGAAATGGACCACACGTCGGGGTATGTGCGGCGGCGCAGTCCACCTCGGCCGCAGGTGCGCCCCGAGGTAGCCCAAGCAGTGACCGAGTCGGCGCCCCAAGGCCTGTATGCCGGAGAACACGCCACGCGCTCTCTAGGCTCAGAGCCGGCGGCGGGTGGAGCGACGCACCCGTGTCGGCTGGGCAGGGCTGCCGCGATAGCTGGGCACGTCGATATCGATCAGCGTGCAGATCGACGTGTCGAGCAGGCGGCTTTTCAGGCGCTCATCCAGCCGCTCCCAGTCGGCATGCGAGGTCGTGATGATCGTGGCCAGCCCACCGGAATAGCGATAGTTGAGGATCTGAAAGAGTTTCTCCTGAGCCCACGGTGTGGTGTTTTGCACACCCAGGTCATCCAGAACCAGCAGCCAGGCTCGGCGCACTTGGTTGAAGCGTCTGTCATAGGATACCGGACTGTCGGGCTGAAATGTGGCGCGCAGGTGATCGAGCAAGTCCGAGACGACCACGAACATCACCCGAGCGCCCCCCGGCGCGACCTTGTTGGCGACAGCGGCGGCCAGATGGGTCTTACCAACACCGTATCCCCCGCGCAACAAGAGCCAGTTGTGCGGGTCATCGGCATAGGCCTGAACGGCCTTGATAACGGCGCGCAGATGAGCACGCTGCGCAGGTTCGAGGTCGGCCTCCCGATCGGAAAAGGTCTCGAAGTTCATCCCACTGTAGTTGCTCAGGCTGCCAAAAGACTCATCTTTGCCACTGATGCGATGGTCAGTCGCATAGATCGGCAGGGTGTTGACGAGGTTCTGGTCGCGCAGCCTCGACGCCAGGCGCGGGTCCAGTTCGGAGATCTGTAGATTCGTAGTGATCACGGTGGGCAGGGCCGCATTGTAGCGATAGTTGAGGATCTGATAGAGCTTCTCCACGGCCCAGGGCGTCGCATTCTGGGTGCCCAGATCGTCCAGGATCAGCAGCTCGACACTGCGCACCTGCTCAAAACGCTCATCATAGGTGACCGGACTCTGTGGCGCATAGGCCGCTCGCAGATAATCAAGCAGATCCGGAACCACGACAAACAGAAGCGGCAATCCCCGGTCAAGGCAATCGTTGGCGATGGCCGCGGCCAGATGAGTCTTGCCGCAGCCAAAGGGGCCGCTGAAGACCAACCACCCCTTGGGCTCCTCGGCAAAGGCACGCGCCTTGCTCAGCACATCCCTCAGAGCGGCCTCCAGATGGGGATGCATGGATGCGGGGATCTCGAACGAATCGAAAGTCATGTGCTGGAGATGCTGCAGATTGCTGGCATTGCGCAACCGGCCCAGCCTCTGCTTGCGGATCTCCTCGCGCTTGCAGCGACAGGGCACCGCTTTGCCAAACAGAGGATGTCCCACAGGCACACGCCGACGCACAAAGCCAACCCCATGGCAAATGGGGCAGACCCCGTCCGCGGCCTCATTCGACGCCAGATCGCGCAATGTCACAATGCCCTCGCCGTCCTCTTGGCGCATCCTCAGATCCGTCCTAGTCCTTGCCTTCGCGCTCCCAGCGCTCGAGGATGCTCCTCACATAGCGCCAGTTGCGCACATTGTGCTCCACAGCGATTCGAAAAGCATCCTCTATCCATTGCTCAGGATAGGTATCGGCCGCCTCGATCAGTTCCTCGGCAATCAGAGGTTGCAGCAGCGCGATATTGTCCTCATACAACTGGAAGATATTCGGCCGCGCCCGCTGCACATGTGCCTCGCGCACGCGCCCTCGCCGCTCCAGCAGCAACTCGCCTGTCCTCACCTGGGCCACCGCTTCTCGCCCCTGGGCGCTGTTCAGAAAAAAGTAGATCTCCTCCCCCTCTTCATCCGAGATGCCGATCTGCAGCAGAGAGCCTCGAGCCACGGCCCGATCGAGGGCTTGCCGGAGCATCAGCTCAGGATCCTGCACCTCATCGGCCAGAGGATCGCATAGAGCGCTGAGCAACACCCCCTCAGAGGCCAGCTCGGCCCAGGTCATGTAGCGTGGCTGCCCGCTCTGGCGATAGAGAAACCAGAACATATAGAGCGTGACCTTGAGCTCGGCCAAGTCATCGATGGCGGGCAACAGCTCAGCGAAGAACAGATCAGGAACCGGCGTGAGGCGCGCTTTGCCCGCCGGGAAACCGGCAAAGGGCTTCATAGCACTTCAAAAGTCTCGAAATCGTACGGCTCTTCGCCCACATCATAGGCCAGATCGGCAAAACGCGTGAACTTGGGCTCGAATTGCAGGGAGATGGTGTCGGTGGGTCCGTTGCGATGCTTGGCGATGATGATGTCGGCGACGTGGCCACGGGTCGTATCTTCGTCGTACAGCTCTTCGCGATAGATGAACATGACCACGTCGGCATCCTGCTCAATGGAGCCCGATTCACGCAGATCAGAGAGCACAGGACGCTTGTCCTGGCGCCCCTCGACGGCGCGCGACAGCTGAGAGAGCGCGATGACGGGCACATTCAGTTCGCGCGCCAATCCTTTGAGCGCCCTCGAAATATACGAGATCTCCTGCACGCGATTCTCGCTCCGCCGGTCGCCGCCCTGCATAAGCTGCAGATAATCGACGATGATCAGATCCAGATCATACTCAGCCGCCAGACGCCTGGCTTTGGCGCGAATCTCCAGCGGCGAGGGCGAAGGCGTGTCGTCGATAAAGATCGCCGTCTCGGAGAGAACGCCGCTCATGCGCGTGAACTGCTCCCACTCCAGATCCTCGATGCGGCCCAAACGCAGGCGCTGCGCATCGATGCCCGTGTTGGCCGAGATCATGCGCTGCACCACCTGATCGGCCGACATCTCGAGCGTGAACACGGCCACCACGGCGTTGTTTCTGAGCGCGGCATTGCTGGCGATCGAGAGGGCCAGGCTGGTCTTGCCCACGCCAGGCCGCGCGGCGATGATAATCAGATCCGAAGGTTGCAGCCCGCCCAGAAGCCGATCCAGATCGCTGAACCCAGTGGGCACGCCCAGGGTTTCATCCGGGTGCTCCACCAGGAACTCGATGCGATCATAATACTCTCGGATAACGTCGCTGATGGGGGTCAGCGCCCTGCTGATGCGTCGTTGCGAGACGTCGAACAGGATCCGCTCTGCCTGATCAATCACCTCGTCGGTCTCGCCACGCTCCTCATAGGCCAGCGCCGCGATCTCGCCCGCGGCCTGGATGAGTCGGCGCATCATGGCTGTGCGCTCGACGATGCGGCCATAGTGCTCCACGTGGATGGAGGTGGGCACCATGTTGATCAAAGAGGTCAGATAGGCTGGCCCCCCCACCAGCTGGGATTGCTCGGTCCGCTCGAGCTCATCCAGGACGGTGACGAAATCGGCAGCCATCCTTCTTTCGTGCAGCGCCAAGATGGCCCGGTAGATACGCAGGTGCGCCTCGCGGTAAAAATCCTCGGGCCTCAGGAAGCTGCTGACTCGGAGAATCGCATCGGGGTCAATGAGTAGGCTACCCAGGACGGACTGCTCCGCCTCGATATTCTGAGGAGGAAGGCGATCAGCGGCCATCTTATCAGTTCCCTAGATCGTCGAGATCCAGCGAATCGACAAAGTCACGAAACACATCCAGATTTTCGGCCCCCTCTGCAGAGGTGCCGCGGATATCGGGGGCGCGCTCAATCCCGGCCTTGTCGAGCACGCTCTCCTCGGCGTAGATGGGCACCGAGACGCGCACTGCCAGAGCAATGGCATCGCTTGGGCGCGAATCCACCAGTTGCACCTCGCCGTCGTGGTCGACCGCAATGCCGGCGTAGAACGTGTTGTTGTTCAGGTCGTTCACAACCACATAACGCACCACGCCATCCAATTCCTCGATCATGTTCTTCAGCAGGTCGTGGGTCAGGGGGCGAGGCATGGTCGGGCCCTGAAGGCGAATGGCGATCGCTTCTGCCTCGAATTGTCCGATCCAGATGGGCAGAAAGCGCTCGCCCTGCATCTCCTTCAAGAGCACGATGCGATGACGCGAAAGCCAGCTATAGAGCACGGAATAGACGCCCAGCTCGATCACAGGAGCGCGCCCCCTTTTCCCTAAACTCAAGCCAAGCTGGCATTCACGCCTATGGGCTATCGAAAGCGTGCAGGTTTCACCTTGGCTCAAGTTCAGACCATTGCGAGGCCATTATACCATATCCGCAACCGCGCAACAATCCTTTCAGCGGGGAGGGGAGCCAGGGCTTATCATTGCGCCCCCACATCCACATGCCGAGCAAGGATGTCTCGCCGTTCAGCGCGGCCAGGATGAGCAGCCCCAACATACTGGCCAAGGGCAATGTCCGCCCCTGCCGACTACGACCATCGGGTATCCGGCTCAGGTGATCCAACAGACTGCCAGTGGGTATCTCTCCGTACATCGTGTCAGCTCCTACACTCGCAGAATATCCCTTGCCCCCTTTTTCTGAAAATCCTGATAAGCCCTGGATGGCACCGAGTCCAGTGTACGCTCCGGGGCAAAATGTGCTATCATAGGACTATGAAGGGACAGGTTCTCGAGCCGCGACTGCTCTCGATTTTCAGACTCTACATTGGGCTGCGCCTGGGCTTTTTGGCGCTCAGCGGGTTCGTCTTCCT
>JAFGLK010000212.1 GCA_016928125.1 Anaerolineae bacterium | reverse complement strand
GCACGTCTTCCTCCAGCGAGATGCGCAGATGCTCGCCCTTGCGGGCCTCAAGATCGCCCAAATCGTCCACCTGATCGCCTCCACCACACCTGGCGCACGGACAGCGTGCCTTGGGTCGAGTGTAAGCGGCGCCGGGGGTTCTGTCAAAGACCCTGCCTGGCGATTGACATCCTCTCGCCAGGGATGCTACATTGAGCTACGTCCTCATCAGGAGGTGCCCATGTCCAAGCTCAAGCTGGCCCTGATCGGCTGCGGCGGCTATGCCGCGGCCTACCTTCGTGCGCTGCAGAACCATGCCGACGCAGATCTGGTGGCGGTCTGCGATGTGGACGCGGCCAAGGCAGAGGCGGCGGCGCGTCTGGTGGGGGCGCAGCCCGATACCGATTGGCAGGCCGCCCTGACCACGCCGCATCTGGATGGGGCCATCATCGCCACGCCCAATCATCTCCACGCGGCCATGACGGTCGCCGCAGCGGAGCGCGGGCTGCATGTGCTGTGCGAAAAGCCCATGGCCACCAGTCTGGAGGACGCCCAGCGGATGGTGGCGGCTTGTCGTACGGCGGGCGTGGCTCTTTTGGTCGGGCTCTCGGCGCGCTACGACGCCGCGATGGCCGCCGCCTGCCAACATGTCGCGTCTGGCGCGCTGGGCTCGCCCTACCTGATCACCAACCTCTACCACTATACGCTCCAGCCCGCCCAGCCGGGCCGCACCTGGCACAACGACCCGGAGCGGATGGGCGGCGGGGCGCTGATCCAGATGGGGATCCACTCGCTCGATCGCGTGCTCTGGTTCGGTGGGAGCCCGGCCGCCCGTGTCGAGGCCCAGGTGCGGCGCGCGGGCGGGCGCTGGTCGGACAATGTGGCCCTCTGCCAGATGGTGCTCGAGAACGACGTACTGGGTCAGGTGGAGATCGCGGGCATCGCGAGCGCGGCGCGCAACACCCTGACGGTGCATTTGACCGAAGGAGAGTTGATCGTGGAGAGCGGCGCGGTGCGCTGGTACGACGGCACCTGGCACGAGACAGCCTGTCCGCGCGATGACGTGGCCCGCAAGGTGCAGAACTTCCTGGATGTGATCCGGGGGACGGCGGAGCCGCTCTGCTCGGGAGACGTGGCGCTGCCGGCCCACGAAGTCTGCTTTGCGGCCTATCGCTCGTCGGCGGAGCAGCGGCCTCTGCTGCGCCGCGACGGGGCATTCATCTGATACCAGGCGAGGTGCAACGTGGCTGACCTGCGACCAGGGATCAAGATCGGCATGGGGTTGGGCAACGTGGCTGATGCCACCCTACGCCTCTACAGGCAGATCGGTGTGGAGGCAGTGCGCATCCCTACACGCACGAACACGCGCCTGACGGTGCGGCCGTTGGTGCCGCCGGCGCAGCGCGGCCCGCGCGGCCGTCAAGGCCTCCCGTGGGACGAGGCGCTGCTGCGACGGATCATGGCCCGCGTCGAGGCGTACGGCCTGGCGCCGCTGGGCGCCAACCTGGAGCCCTCGGGCCGCATCCTGATGGGCCAACCCGGCCGAGATGAGGACATCGAGAGCTGCATCGCCTGCATCGAGAGCGCCGGGCGGCTAGGGCTCCAGGTGCTCACCTACAATTTCACCGCGCTGCGCGCCTCGGAGGGGTATGGCGCGCGGCCCGGCGCCGGGCGAGGCGGCGCCGATCTGCGCGATTTCGACTATGCGCGCATCCGCGATCTGCCGCCCCTGGAGAGCGTGGGCGTGCACACCCTGGACGAGATGTGGGCGCGCCTGGCCTATTTCATCCGGGCCGTGATTCCCGTGGCGGAAAGGGCCGGCGTGCGCCTGGCCGTGCATCCCAACGACCCGCCGGTGCCGGCCTACCGCGGGGTGGCCCAGCCCCTGGGCGACATGGAGGGGCTGCTGCGCCTGCTCGACCTGGTCGATAGCCCCAGCAACACCCTCTTTTTCGACACCGGTGTGACCACCGAGATGGGCTATGACGCGCCCGAGATGATCCGGCGCATAGGTGGCCGCGATCGGATCGGCACGGTGCATTTCCGCAACGTGCGGGTCGAGACGCCGCGCTACAAATACCTGGAGACCTTCCACGATGAGGGCGAGGCCGACCTGCTGGCCTGCATGCAGGCCTTCCACGACGTGGGCTATGATGGCATGCTGGACCCCGACCACACGCCGGGCCTCACCGACGACACGGCTGACACGCGCATCGGCTGGACGCTGGCCATCGGCGGGATGATCGCCCTGCGCAACGCCGTCCGGTCAGGCGCGAGCTAGGCGGCGAGGGCGAGAGGAGCCTGTCCATGACCCAGGCATCCCGAGAGTTCCAGGTCTTTGTGAAGCCCTTGGGTTCGCTCTGCAACCTGGCCTGCCGCTACTGCTACTATCTCAAGACGGCGGCCCTCTATCCTGAGGCTGAGATGCTGCGCATGCCTGACGATCTGCTGGAGAGCTACATCGCCGAGCACATCGCGGCTTGCCCCACGTCGACGATCCTCTTCTCCTGGCACGGCGGCGAGCCGACCCTGCTGGGCGTTGATTTCTATCGCAAGGTGGTGGCGCTCCAGCGCAAGCACGCGCCGACGGGGCGCCGGATCCTCAACGGTATCCAGACCAACGGCATGCTGCTGGACGAGGCCTGGTGTCGCTTTCTGCGCGCCGAGGGCTTTGCCGTGGGGTTGAGCCTGGATGGCCCGCAGGCGCTGCACGACGCCTATCGCGTGACGCGCGGCGGCGGGCCGACCCACGAGCGGGTCATGCGCTCGTGGCGGCTGCTGCAGCGCTATGGCATCCCGTGCGACGTGCTCTGCGTGGTGCATGATCGCAATGTGCGCCAGCCTGAGGCGGTGTACGGCTTTTTTCGGGAGATCGGCGCCGATTTCGTGCAGTTCTTGCCTCTGGTCGAGCGCGGCGAGAACGGCAATGTGACGCCCGAGTCGGTGCCGGCCCTGGCGTATGGCGAGTTCCTGTGCGCCGTGTTCCGCGAGTGGATGGCGCACGACATGCGCCGCATCGGCGTGCAGCTCTTCGAGGAGGCGATGCGGCCGCTGGTCGGGCTGGAGCACGCCATGTGCCACTATCGGCCCACCTGCGGCGACGCGCCGGTGCTCGAGCACAACGGCGACGTCTACGTATGCGATCATTATGTCAATCCAGAGCATCTGGTCGGCAACCTGCGCCAGCGGCCCCTGGTCGAGATGCTGGAGAACGACATGCAGCGGCGCTTTGGCCAGCAGAAGTGGGACGCACTGCCGCGCCATTGCCGCGCATGTGAGGTGCTGGACATGTGCAACGGCGGCTGCCCCAAGGACCGCCTGCTCCGCACGCCCGACGGCGAGGAGGGCCTGAACTATCTCTGCGCCGGGCTCAAGCTCTTCTTCACCACCACCCGACCCCATTTGGAGCGGTTGGCCGCGCTGCGGCGGCCCGGCCAGGTGGTGCGCCGGATCATGGACCTGCTGCCGGTCCAGGAGGCCCAGGCCGGGGCGCGGGTGGGCCGCAACGACCCCTGCCCCTGCGGCAGCGGGAAAAAGTACAAGCACTGCTGCATGCGCAAGCTGGGCGCCGGGCGCTGAGGCGGGTTCCTATCCTGGCGGCGCCTGCCAACGAGATCCCGTGATCAGGTGGTTGGCCGCGAATTGACAGGCACTGCCCTCCACCCTATCATAGGCCCATTCTTTATCGTTGGAGGAGCCCCGATGTACGCCCCGATCGATGAGCAGATCCTGGACGCGCTGCGCGCCATCGTCGGCGCCGAACATGTCCTCACCGGCCGCGAGGCGCTGGAACCCTATTCCCACGACGAGACGCCCGAGCTGGCCGCTTACCCCGAGGTGCTGGTGAGGCCCGACGGCGCCGAGCAGATCTCGGCGATCCTCAGGCTGGCGAATGCGCGACATGTGCCAGTGACGCCCCGCGGCGGCGGTCAGGGGCTCTCGGGCGGGGCGGTAGCGGTGCAGGGCGGCATTCTGCTCTCGACCGAGCGCATGAACCGCATCCTGGAGATCGATCATCGCAACTTGATGGTGACGGTCGAGCCCGCCGTGGTAACGGGCGAGATCCATCGCGCCGTGGAGGCCGAGGACCTTTTCTACCCGCCCGATCCGGCCAGCCAGGACTCGTGCACCATCGGCGGGAACGTGGCCGAGAGCGCCGGCGGCCCACGGGCGGTCAAGTATGGCACCACCAAAGACTATGTGATGGGCCTGGAGGCGGTGCTGCCCACCGGCGAGATCATCCACATGGGGGGCAAGCTGGTCAAGGATGTGGCCGGGTATAACATCATGCAGCTCATGATCGGCTCGGAGGGCACGTTGGGCATCGTGACCCAGATCATCCTACGTTTGCTGCCCCTGCCCAAGGCGCAGATCGATCTGCTGGTGCCCTTTGATGATTTCCAGAAGGCAGCGGATGCGGTGGCGGCCATCATCTCCGACTCTCTGGTGCCCACCACCATCGAGTTCATGGAACGCGAGGCGGTGCAGGCCAGCGAGCGCCTGTTGGGCAAGGAGGTGCCCTACAGCGATGCGGCGGCCCACCTGCTCATCTCGCTCACCGGGCAGCGCGCCGAGGACCTGGAGGCCGACCTGGACGAGGTGGGCGAGCTGTGCCTGGACCACGGCGCGCTGGACGTGCTGGTGGCCCAGGATCGCCCCACACGCGAGCGGCTGTGGGAGGCGCGCCGCATGATCCTGGAGGCGCTCAACCACGCCAGCCCGATCAACCATACCGAGGATGTGTCCGTGCCGCGCTCCGAGATCCCAGCCCTGCTGCACGGCATCCGCGAGCTGAACGAGAGCCTGCCCGTGACGGCGATCTGCTTCGGCCACGCCGGCGACGGCAATGTGCACGTCACCTACATGGCCTACGATCTGCCCCACGACGAGTGGCTGCGCGGCCTGGCCGAGGCGCAGCGCCAGCTCTACGCCTTGACCCTGTCGCTGGGCGGCACGATTACGGGCGAGCATGGCGTGGGCGCCACGCGCCGCGAGTACCTGACCCAGGCGCTGGGCGAGCCCACCGTGGCGCTGCTGAGGCGCATCAAGGCCGCCTTCGATCCCAACGGGATCCTCAATCCGGGCAAGATCCTGCCCTAGCTTCTAGGGCTGCGAGCCGTCGCGCAGACCGCGCAGGTAGGCCACGCTCTCGACGGTGCTGGCGGCGAAATCGGCGCGGCCCTCGTACTCGCTCAGCACGGGACCGGTGTAGCCCACCGACTTGAGCAGTCGTAAGAGCCCGGGCAGGTCGATATCGCCCCGGCCCGCGGGGTAGAGCACCCAGCGATCGTCCTCAAAGCGACCGTCCTTGACGTGCACGTTCACCGTGAGCGGGGCCAGCCTCTCGAAAAAGCGCTGGGCCACATCGAGCGAGTGGCCGGCCCAGCAAAAGTTGCCCGTGTCGAGGGTCAT
>JAFGLK010000211.1 GCA_016928125.1 Anaerolineae bacterium | reverse complement strand
TTCAGGGCACCTGGCGCCAGAGGCCCTCGCGCAGGCTGTTGCCATGGCCTCGGTAGAGCTCCGGATGGGCCAGGCGATGGGCCACCTCGCGGACGGCGATCTCGGCGGCGGCCTCGAACGTCTCGCGGCCCAGGTCGGCGCTGGCGTCCTGGGGCGCCAGGCGGCCCATCACGCCCACCAGCTTCTCGCCCTTGGGCGGCAGTTGGCTGAGATCCACCGTGTCGGGGTGCAGCGCCAGCACGTGCGAGGTCTCCCAGCCGCCGGCGTGGTCGCCGGCGAACTCCCACCGATCGCGCACCAGCAAATAGTCGACAAAGGCCCAGGCGAGCATGCCCTGGCGCTTGCTGTACTCGCGCTGGTTGAACTGCATCACCGCGGCGCGGGCGTGGTCGATGAGCGGATAGTGCCCCGCCACCAGCACGCCCAGCTTGAAGCCCAGGCTCTCGACCTCGGCCAGGATGTGGAGCAGAAGCTTGTGATAGTTGAGCGCCTGCTCGGTGGCACTGAAGGGCTGGCGCTCGGGAGCAAAGTTGTCGGGCGAGAGGGCCATGCCCGCGGCGATCTCGTCGCGGTCGGCGGCATTGGCCTCCATCAGCGCTTCCAGGCGACTTTCGCCATAGTAGAGCGGGGGAAAGACCAGCCCGCCGCCCTTGCGGGCGCAAAGGAGGGCCAGTCCCTCGGCCTGGAGCGTGTCGGCACCCACAGGGTTGTGCAGGCCGTGCCACTCGATGGTGCCGATGGGAATGTAGGCCACCGGGCAGGCCTCGCGACGCGCGACGATCTGGGCGGGACGGAGCATATGATAGCGGACCTCATCCATGGGCGTCACCTCACATTGTGTAGCTTGTCTACCACTCGAGGGGCTGTGCCAAGTTCCCCGTCTCGAGCAAGGGGGTCAGGGTTTGGCCAGAGAGGACCAGGCAATAGTCCACGGCCGAGTCGCGGCCGGCGTCGCCGCGCGCCACCGACTCCACCGGGATGAGGGCCAAATGGCGCGCATCGCCTTGCAGAGCGCTACTCAGGTTCTCGATCGTGCGGCGATGATAAGCATACATGGCCTTCGTGCCTCGCTCCTGTGCGCTATGTGGAGGTCGGCAGAGCCTGCAGCCCAGCCTCCCACATGGCGAATCCAGCGCGAAAGAGCCTGATCTGCCGCGCAAAGGGCAGCTCAGCCAGGCGCGAGAGATCCAGTTGGGAGCTGTGCGGGTTATAGTCCACCAGCACCAGGATGAACTGGAAGCGCTCGAGCTCGCGGGCGATGGTCAGCGTTCGCATGGCGTCCAAGCGGTTGCGGGGCTGATCGTACAGGCCCAGTTCGAGGCGCTGGTTCAAGACGCTCTGCGCGTCATCCACCAACGCACCTGGATCGAGGGCGACGGCAGCGTAGTGGCGCGCCAGCTGCTCCTGCACCTGGCCGATCGAGGCGTTGATGGCGAACTTGACCTCAAGCAGGCAGGGGGCCACGGTCTGGCCGCGCCGACGGCCGACCGCGGGCCAGTGAAAGCCCAGTAGGTCCAGGCGTTGGCCGCCCAGGACCACCTGGCGGTCGATGACATAGTACTCGCTGTTGTTGCGCCGCTCGACGTTGTTGGCCCGGATGATCAGCTGCTCATACTCGATCTCGAGGGATGAGCGGCCATAGCGAGCGATATTGGCCTTGAGGGTCGGAATGGCGGCCAGGAAAGCGTTCGTCGTGGCGCGATCCACCAAGTCGGGCAGGGCCGAGGCGCCCAGGAACCTGCGCCGGATGGTGGGCTGGTAGCGACCAGGCCCGACCTCCGCCAGCTTGAGCAGGGCGTTGCCCTTGAAGTAGATGTTGATATAGTTGTCGCGGATATGCAGGTCGAGATCCAGGTCCTCGATGACGCGCTCGAGGATACCCGCCAGGAAGCCGGATTTCAGCTCGCGCATGAAGGTGGGGGAGAGACGTCGCATCGTACCCTCCGGCCAGACTACCCCGACGCTGGCCCGATGCGCGGCACACGGGCCACTGCAACCATGGCGATGACGTGCGCCCAGTGTAGCGCGAGCGCCGGGAAGGGTCAAGCGGATCGCGGCTCGCGCCGTGGACAAGGGCCGCCCAGGGCGGCGCGAACCACTAGGGGCAGTGTCGTATGGCGCTCATGAGGGCCACCGGTAGGGCGTAGTAAGCATTTCGGCGGAATTCTGGTTGGGCTTTGACCCCAGCGTATGCGGCTGATTGGACGCGTTGGTCGGTCTCCTCTATACTCGTGCGCGATGGCCACCCAGCGTGAAAGGCAGAGATGGATGCTAGAGGTGACCCGAGAGCGTGCCAGGCATCTCGGTGCCCGATGGGGGATCGCGGCGCTGGTGACGCTGGCGGGGCTGGGCTTGTACGTGGCCACGCTGGCGCCCGATCTGCTGTGGGGCGGCGGGGATTTCGCCACCTACCAGACGCGGGCAGCGTTGGGGGAGATCGTCGGGGAAGGAGGCGTCTTCGATCACCCATTATGGGTGCTGCTGGCGCACCCGTTCACCCGATTGCCGCCGCGCAATCCCGCCTGGCGAGCCAATCTGGCCTCAGCGGTCATGGGGGCGCTGGCGCTGGGGCTGGTCTACGACGCGAGCTGGCGTCTGACGCGCTCTACGGCCGGCGCACTGCTGGCCACGGCCGCCCTGGGCGTGTCGCACACCTTCTGGACCTATGCGGTGATGCCCAAGGTGTACGCGCTCAACGCC
>JAFGLK010000030.1 GCA_016928125.1 Anaerolineae bacterium | reverse complement strand
GCATCCTCGTCCCAGCCCACGGTGATCTGCTCGACCCGCTCACCCGCGTCGAGCAGGCGGGCCTGACGCTCGATCTCGTAGTCGATGGCCAGCCGCACAGAGCGGATCGAGTTGAGGTTCTTGATCTCGACCTTGGTGCCAAAGGCCTCCTGGCCCACGAGCCGGATGGAGACGTTGGGCTCGCAGCGCATGGCCCCCTCCTCCATGTTGCCGGTACTCACACCCAGATAGCGCAAAATGGCGCGCAACAGGGTCAGGTATTGCCAGGCATCCTCGGCGGTGCGCATGTCTGCCTCGCTGACGATCTCCATCAGGGGCACGCCGGCGCGATTGAAATCGATCAAACTCCGCCCGGGCTCGTGAATCAGGCGCGCCGTGTCCTCCTCCAGATGCACGCGGCGGATGCCGATGGTCTTGGGCTGGCCGTCGGAGACGATCTGCAGGCGCCCACCGACACAGAGGGGATAGTCGTATTGGGAGATCTGGTAGCCCTTGGGAAGATCGGGATACAGATAGTTCTTGCGATCGAACTTGCTGAAAGCAGGGATCTCACATCCCAAAGCCAAGCCCGTGCGGAGCGTGGCCTCCACAGCGGCGCGATTCATGACCGGCAGCATGCCCGGCATGCCGAGGCACACCGGGCACACGTGGGTGTTCGGGGCCGCATCGGCGATCTCAGCCGAGCAGCCGCAGAACATTTTCGAGGACGTCAGGATCTGGGCATGGACCTCCATGCCAATCACGGCTTCGTATGCCATCGCGCTCCCCTTGGCCCAGGTTGAGGCTATTATAGCAGAGGCCAAGGGGGGCAAGAAATGGGCCGGCCTACGCGATGGGCGGGACCGAAGCGAGCGCCGCTGAGAAGGCGCTCAGCAAGAGCACCAGCACACCCAGGGCCGCGTTCAGCACGAGCAATACGGCGCCCAGTCGCTCTCGATCCGGCCGCGGCGCCCCTTGCGCCCTGCCCAGAGCCAGGCTGCGGTAAAGGGCGATGGCCCCCATGGCAGTCACCAACAGGTGTTTGATCGCCAGCGCCGCCGAGTAGGGATTGCCGAAGCTAAAGGCCCCCAGGAACTGCGACGCGCGCCGACTCAACAGCACGCCGCTCAGAACCAAGCCCGCCATGCTCACGTAGATCATCACGCGCAGCCGTGACTGGATCGCCGCCAGCAGCTTGCGGGCCTCGGGCTTGAGCCCCAGGCTGCTCTTGATCGCGGGCAGAAGCACGAGCGCCATAGTGATCAGACCACCCACCCAGATGACGGTGAAGAGATCGTGTGCAAAGATCACCAGAGCCGCTACCACCTGCTTCATGGGCATCTTCACAGCTCCTTTCCGGCTAGAGGATCTTGGTGGGATCCTTCTGTGCGGGCGTCTTGACGACGAGGAAACGAAAGACCGTCTCGGTTTCGTTCATCAGACGGTGGGCAATGCGCGCCGGGCTCACGATCAGGTCGTCGCGGGAGACCCAACGGCGCTCGCCGCCGATCTCCACCTCCCCCCGGCCCTCCAGGATGTACACGAACACATCCACGGGCGTGATATGGAGCTTGAGCGCCTCACCGGGCTCAAGCGTGACCATGGTGACTTGGACATGTTCCGAGTTGTGGAGCGGTCGAGCGCTGACCCCATGCGGGTTGGGTCCCTCGGCCGCCTCGAGTGCGTGAACGATCTGCATCGTGATACCTCCCTGAAGCATGCTTGATGGGAACGTCAGATTCATATCCCAGTATACACGCTTGGGAGCGACCTATCTGTGACAAGAGTCACATCCTGGGAAGATCCTGTCTCACGATCGGGAGGGTGCGGCACCAGGTCACATGGGCGCGGGCTCAGGGCAGCGCCCGGAGCCACGTGTTGCGAAGCAGCAACTCCACCGCCAGCAGCCCGAGCGCGGGCCATAGAAGCCAGGCGCCCAACTCTCGATAGCGGGTGAATACCTCCACCTCGACCTCGGACTTTTCCATGCGGTTGATCTCGGCATAGATCTCGGCCAAACCCTCACTGTCGGTGGCCCGGAAATAGCGTCCCTCGGTCGTCTCGGCGATCTGCTGAAGGATCTCCTCGTCGATCTCGCTGCGGATCAGGCGCGTGCGGCGGCCAAACACGGGATCGTTCACCGGAAAGGGCACCTGTCCGGGGCGCCCCATGCCGATGGCATACACTTTGACCCCGAGCGCAGCGGCCGCCTGAGCCGCAGTGAGTGGGTCGATCTCGCCCGAATTGTTCACGCCGTCGGTCAGCAGGATGATGACCCGGCTCTGCGCATCGCTTTGCTGCAACATGTCCGCCGCCTGGGCCAGTCCCATGCCGATGGCTGTGCCGTCATCGAGCTGCAGTTCGGGCGCCAATCGGACGACTTCCAGGAGCTGTCTCAGGGCATCATAGTCGAAGGTGGGAGGCGACTGGCGGAAAGCCTCACGCGCAAACACCACCAGCCCGATGCGGTCATACTTGCGCTCCTTCACAAAGGCCCCGATAACCTCCTTGGCCGCCTCCAAGCGATTGCTCGGCTCAAAGTCGAGCGCAGCCATGCTGCCCGAGATATCGAGCGCCAACACGATATCGACACCTCGGCCACGAATCACCTCGCGCTGACGCACGGCCTGGGGACGGGCCACAGCCACGACCAGCAACGCCAAAATGAGCACCCGCAGCACGTTGGGCAGCCCCCACAGGCGCACCCTTGAGGAGCGCGGCAGGTCGCGCATCAGGCCCAGATCGGAATAGCGCAGGTGAGGAACAGAGCGGCCGCGCCAGAGCCACCAGGCCGCAAGCGGCACCAGCCCCAGCCCCAACAGCGCCCAAGGGTGGGCAAAGCGCAGCGGCATCATCGACTGCCGCCTGCGACCGACCCAGTCACGGGGGCCTGGGCCGCGGCCGTAGCGTACGCCGCAGGTCGGCTGAGGTCCACGTAGGTACGAGCCCGAGCCAAGGCCTCATGGGCGGCCGCGACGCTGGGCTGAGCGCGCGCGAACTTGACCAGGTCGGCCTCGTTGAGCAAGGCGCGTAGGATCGCCACGGTCTCCTGAGGGGGCGCCATACGCTCCAGATCGCGCAGCAACTCGTACGAGGTGCGATCCATGGCCGGGACCTGGTAGCGCCCCTCGATGTAGACGCGCAGACAATCGGTCACGAGGGTATAGTGGCGCTTGAACTC
>JAFGLK010000210.1 GCA_016928125.1 Anaerolineae bacterium | reverse complement strand
CGGCCGATGCGTGCGATCTCGATGATGTCAACGCCGACGCTGAGCATGCGCTCACTACCCTCGATTCCAGGCGACCAGCACTTCGACTGGCCAGCATCTTGGACCTCATCATAGGCGACGTGTGCCATCCTGGCAAAAAAAGACTCGCCAGGTGCCTTGAGCGCCTGGCGAATCCGCGGTCCGTACGTGTGGTCAGCTAGCGACTTCGGGCTCGGCCGGTACTCGCTGGAGCATGGGCCCGAGGAGTCGCTCCATCGCCATGGTGTGACTGCATACTCCTCGCTGCTGGAAGAAGAGACAACCACACGACCAGGTGCCCTGCTCATAGCTCACCTGGTAGCTGCTGTGCTCCCCCTGGAACGTCACCCTGAAAGTCTGAAAGGTGACCCGCTCCGGCTCCTCGGCGTACATCTTGGCCTTCTGGATCTTGCTGATCATGCCCGAATCCATGCCGTACCCCCTTCCCCAACACAAACGCACCAGAGGGTCTTGGCCTCTGGTGCCCACAAAAAGATAGAACCGCCGATGCTTGCGGATGGTATGTCGGGTGCAGCTCGCGTCATGCTTCGCTCCTTCCCTACACCTACAGTATAGTCTGAAGCCGATGGCGCGTCAACCGCCAAAAGGCTCAAACACAAGGAATCTCAGGCCGAAGCCACATGGTGCGGTCGGCGCTGCGAATCGCCAGCGGCCACACACACTTGCAGATGGATCCGGAATTCGGGTAGACTGCAACCGTTGCTGTGAGTCCCCTCACAGGGCTGCGCACCGACGCCCGGGCCGTCCAGGCCCCTGATGAATCTGGGGAGGGAAACCCATGGAGTTCTTCGAAACCGTCGCCAAACGCTACAGCCACAAGGTGGCCTTTGATCGCCAGCGCAAGGTGCCCAAGGAGGATCTGGAAAAGATCGTGCGAGCGGGTATGGCCGCCCCTTCGGCAGGCAATGGCCAGTCGCCCGAGTTCGTGATCATCGACGATGAAGCGATCCTGGCTCAGCTGGGCGAGTGGTCTGGGCGCGTCGTGCTGCAGACCGCTCCGGCGGTGATCGCGGTGCTGACCGATCCGCGGGCGCGCCAGATCCTGGACATCAAGACCGAGTGCTTGATTGCAGACCTGGCTGCTGCGACCCAGAACCTGCTTCTGGCCGCCACCGCGCTAGGGTACCGCTGCGGCTGGTTGGATGGCCCCTTCACCGACCCTGACCTGCAGGCCAAGGTCTGCGGCCTGCTCGGCCTGCCCGAGGACCGCATGCTACTGCTCACCGTGCCGGTGGGCTACGAGGCCGAGCCCGGACCGCGTCGAGAGAAGAAACCGTTCGAGCAGCGCGCGAGCTGGAACACCTACGCCATCGAGCGCTAGCTTGGCGCTGCGGCGCCCCTGGTCTGGCGACGGCCCGCGCGCCTGCGCCAGATCAGGGCGAAAACCACAGCCGCCCCCGCAGACAGGGCGCCAAACACGGCAAAGGTCACTCGCGGCCCGCTCGTGTCATACAGCGCCCCGGCCAGCACGCCACCCGCGCTGCGCCCCAGCCCGGAGATCAGGCTCGTCACCAAGGCCTGAGACGTGGCTTTCATCCCTGCCGGGGCATGCCGGTCGGCGAAATCCACCGAGGCGACCAGCGCCGAGCCAAAGGCCAGCCCCATGATCACTTGGCTGCCTGTGACGACGGAGGGGATGGGAAAGAGCGACCAGATCGCAAAGCGCAGGCCGTAGATGGCCAGGGCCAGGACCATGAGCCCTTGGCTGCCCCAACCGCGCAAGAGCCAGGAGAGTACCCCCAGCATCAGTAGCGTCTGCCCCAAAGAGCCGAGGGCGCCGGAAAAGCCGATCAGACCCTCGCGCGCGCCCAGGCTATCCAGGTAGAGGCTGATGTAACCAAAGGAGACGGTCTGGCCCATCATGGCCACAAAGACAGCGGCCATGAAGATGAGCCAGGCGGGGTTCCGTAGCAGCGTGCTGAGGCCCTCGCCGATGCTGCGCGGCAGCGCGGCCTGCTCGACGCGCACCCTGAGCGTCGCCAGGCAGCCGACCCCCATCAAGAGCGCATAGCCCACAAAGATCCAGCGGATGTCGCGCCCCTGGATAAAGAGGCCCATAAGCCAGGCGATGGGCGCATAGCCCAGCGAGCCATAGGCGCGGATGTTGGCGTAGCGATGGCGCTCCTTCCCGAGCACGGTGAGGGCCGTGCTGTCCATCAAGGGCTGGATAGGCCCCAGAAAGATGGAATAGAGCACATCCAGCGCCAGCAGGCCCCAGAAGCTGTGCACCGCCGCCATGGCCAGAGTGGGCACGATGCTGAGGCCGGTCACGATCGTCAGCAGGCGGCGATGCAGCCGGAAGCGATCGGCGATCAGGCTCCAGATGGGGCCGGCCAGCAGCATCGCCAGCGGCGAGAGAGCGATCAAGATGCCGATCTGCGCCTCGCTCAGGCCCACGCGCCGATAGTAGAGCGGGCGATAGACCGAGGTCGTGCCGTAAGAGCCATAGACGGCTAGGTAGAGCAGACGGATGAGCCAGATAGTGCGCGCCAAAGCCGCGCTCTGGGGCTGGCCTGTCTCGACGTGGGCCTCATCGCGGGCAATGCGGCCGGCCTCGCCGACAGGGGGCTGATACCGTCTCACGAACCGCCTCCATCGGCCGGCGTTTCGATGACCAGCCCATCATACGCAAAGTCCACCCGAGGCGGCAACGTCGGTCCATGCAGCTCATAGTCGATATCGTGCGTCATGTGGGTGAGCAGGCAGCGCCTGGGCTGCAGCTGTTCGACGTAGGCCAGGCTCTCCTCCAATGAGAGATGGCTGCCATGCGGTCGCGGCCGGAGGCAGTTCAGGATCAGCAGGTCGAGATCGCCCAACAGGTCCAGCGATTCTTGCGGGATCGATTTGACGTCAGGCAGGTAGGCCATACCGCCGATGCGATAGCCCTGACAGCCCTGCAGTGCGCCGTGACGCACCGGAATGGGCGTCACCCGGTGTGCGAGGATCTCGGCGGGCGCCTCGAGGGTGGCCGGAGCGAGCTGAGGGATGCCGCCGCCCACGAACTCGGGCGGCTCAAAGACATACTCAAAGGTACGTCGCAGAATGTCCAGCGTCTCGCCCGAGCCATAGATGGGGATGGGTGCCCGCTGAAAGGCGCAGTACGAGCGGATGTCGGGCAGGCCGTAGATGTGATCGGCGTGGCCATGAGTGTAGAGCACGGCGTCGATGCGCGGCAGGTGCCTAGACAGCACCTGTTGTCGGAAATCCTGGGAGGTGTCGATCAGCAGATGCGCACCGCCGTCCCCAAGCGCGTCGGGCCACTCGACGGCGATCGAGGCCCGCGAACGGCGATGGCGCGGATCGCTGGCCGCCTTGAGGCACACCCCCAGCGGGCAGCGGGCATAGTTGTTGAGCATGCAGTCGATGGCGGGGACGCCATGCGACGTGCCGGTGCCCAGAAACGTGATCCGCATGTGGCCAGGCGTGATGTGATCCCTCAGCGGTCGCCTCCTGTCAAGGGAAGAACGCGTGCGAGCGTCGGCGGTCGGACCATGGCTCGCTCAGAGGGCGCGCTGCCACAGCAGTTGGTCGGCGATGCTCACGTTGATCGCCAGCCCGGTGGGCGGCAGCTCGCGCAGCAGCGTGTCGAACTCGGCCTGGGTCACCTCGCCGAAAATGGACAAGCTCTTGTGCTCGAGGATGGCCGCAAAGGTGGGCAAGAGCTCGGCGGCGCTGGGCGCGTTCTCGTAGCGGTCCAGGGTCACCGAGATGGCGTCCAGTTCCTCAACCTGCAACAGCACCGGATGGATGTGCAGGGTGCCGGCCGAGTGCAGGTCGATGATCGAGTAGTCAAAGGCCTGCATGATGGTGCGATCGGCGGGCAGCACATAGTCGGCGTACATGCGCGGCGAGAGCTGGCTCGACGAGTCGGACTGGAAGCGGATCACCGATCCTGGCGCCCAAAGCCCATAGGCCCAGGGCACCCAGCCCGCGACGCCGTCGCTGGTGGCAAGCTTGGGGATCAGGGCATACTGGGCGCGCGCCACCTTGATGAAAGCCTCGGCTGTGCGCGCTAGGATCGTGCGCACCGTATCCGGCGCGTCGTAGAACGAGAGCCCCATGCGCTCGTCGCCCAGCAGGGCCGAGAGCATATCGCTGGGGCCGCGCTGCAGGGTGTGGGTGACCACGTATGAGTCGTCGTTGGCCTCGACCAGCGCGCGGGTGAGGGCCAGCAGCTTGATCAGCCAGGGATTGTCCTCGCTGGGGACGATGGCGTCCATCCCCTCATAGTGGGCGCCGAGGGCGGGCTTGGGCCACATGGCCTCATCGTTGCCGGCATGGATCTGGCAGCCGATAAGGGCCTCCATCCACGGGATGCGCGAAAAGGGGCAGATGCCGTTCAGGAGATCGCCCTGCACCAGGTGCTTGCGCACATCACGCGCGCCCACCTCAGGCGTCAGCAGATCCACGTCAATCATGTCAGGGGTCACGTCCATGTTCTCAAAGGGCGTGCGGTGGCGGGCGGGCCTCTGGCGCACCAGCGGCCGCTCGACCGGCTCGTGTCGCCAGAACGCAGCGTGGCGGGCCAGTAGGACGTCTAGGTCGGTCATGGGGCGAATTCCTCCGTTGGCTCTTTCAAGGGTGATCTGACCCGAGCGATTATAGGCCCAACGCGCCAGCCGGGCAAGGCCAAGTGAGCCGCATCCGCAATGGGCGCGCAGGTGGGCCTGAGGCGATTCACCTTGCACCAGAGACAGATCCCCGCCGGCACAGTGTGCAACGGTGCGCCCGCTTTACGCACTTGCCCATGTCTCTATAATCAGGAGGGCAGGATCTGCTGCGCTTCACGAAACAGGGAGGGGACATGGGCTCTGACGTACTCCGCGTGGCCACACTGAATGCGAACTCGATCCGAGTGCGGCTGGACCAGATCCTGGCCTGGATGGACGAGCACGCGCCCGACGTGCTCTGCATCCAGGAGACCAAGGTCCAGGATGAGGAATTCCCGCGCGAGCTGATCGAGGGGGCGGGCTATCAAGTGGCCTTTCGCGGGCAAAAGTCGCACGCCGGGGTGGCGATGATCGCGCCAGAGGAGCTGGCCGAGGCCGCCTATGGGCTGGATGGCGAGGACGAGCCGCGCCTGATTCGCGCCATGGTGCGCGGCGTGCCAGTGGTGAATACCTATGTGCCCCAGGGACGCAGCACCGATTCGGAGCATTTTCAGTACAAGCTCGAGTGGTTCGCGCGGCTCAAGACGCTGTTCGAGCGGGATTACGCCCCGGGCGAGCCGCTCATCTGGGTCGGAGATTTGAACGTAGCCCCCGAGGAGATCGATATCCACGATCCCGAAGCGAACAAGAACCACGTGGATTTCCACCCGGAGGCGCGGGCGGCCCTGGCCGACGTGATGGCTTGGGGGTTTGTGGACGTCGTGCGCCAGCTCCATCCCGACGAGGCCGAGCTGTACAGCTACTGGGACTATCGCACGCGGAACGCGGTGGAGCGGGGCATCGGATGGCGGGTGGACCACATCATGGCGACCGAGCCCATGGCTCGGCGTGCGGTGAAGGCCTGGATCGATGTAGAGGCACGCAAGGTCGAGCGGCCCTCGGATCACACCTTTGTGGTCGCGGATTTCGATCTGTCGTAGGCCGTGGACGGCGCTCAGAGACGGGTGACGAAAAAGGCCAGCTCGGCGCTGAACAGGTGGCGCTCCACGTGCCAGGGCCGCCCCGTAGCCAGGGCCGCAAACTGGCGCGTGTAGGTCTCGACCATACCCTTGTCGCGTCGGCCCAGGCTGTGGGCGGGGTAGCTGATGACCAGATTGCGAGGGGCATCCGGCAAGGCATCGAACATATCCAGCAACCTCAGGGCGGCGGATGGATCGGGCTGCTCCCAGCAGGGCAGGGTCTTGAGGATCAGGACGACCTGGGCGGCGGGGAGGGCGCCCCCGCTTTCGGGCAAGGCGAGCAGGTCGCGGCTCTCGGCGTGGCCCCGGAGGCCCAGCAGGGGCAGAGCCTCGCGCAGAAAAGCCGCCAGATCATCATACATGTCATAGGCGTGATACACGGCCTGGGGCTTGAGGCTCATCCAGGGGACCGCGAGCGGATTGAGGCCGCAGGCCAGGTCGAGCACCGACCCCAGCGGGCCAAAGGCCTGGTGCATTGCGGTGTAGAGATCCTCGAGCATCGGCAGGCGCTCGCGGGTGGAGGCATGCTGGGCCATGATGCGCCGGCAGGTCTCGCGCACGCGCTCCGGATCGCTGCTCTTCCTCGCCTGGCGCAACTCCTCCAGCCAGCGCTCGTAGCGCGGTTCGCTTTGAAGGTAGGCGCCTCCGATACGATGCAGCTCGCGCTTCACGGCCTTGACGACCTCACGCACCTGGCCCAGCGTGCGCTGCCCGCGATCCGCGGGTTCGCGGCGTGCGAGTTCGCGCTGGGCTACGCGCGCGATCACGGCCGGCGCCAGATGGGCGTATTTGCGGGCCGCGCGCACCTGGCTCACGATGTCCGCAATGTGGGCTGCGCGGTCCCCAGCGGCCCCCTCGCTCATAGCGCTTCATCCTCTGAGGCGGGGCCGTCCGGGTCGGGCCCGGCGTCGGCGTCGGCGCCATGCACCACCAGCATGTACTCGCCCAGGACCTTACCGGCCGAGACCTGGGCGATGATCT
>JAFGLK010000209.1 GCA_016928125.1 Anaerolineae bacterium | reverse complement strand
CCTGATCCTCTGGGCCGATGCCCATGCTGAGGCCGATCATAGCGCGGATGAAGAGGGTGAGCAAGTGGTGAACGATCACCGCTCGGGAGCCTCCTCGCACAAGTGTGGTATAATGAGGATAGTGAACGCCAGGGTCTATCCGGGGCGCACGATCGGCTCTTGGTCGCGGGCTGCCTCACAAAGTTGGATGCAGGAGCCCGACCAAGGAGCGCGATCCTGGTCTATAGGATCTACCCCCGGATTGCGGATCGGTGTACGCAAGAGAGGAAAGCAACGATGCCGGAGCGCGTGATCTCCTCGGCGATCAAACCAGAGGAAGTCCCGATTGAGCAGAGCCTGCGTCCGCGCACACTTGCCGAATACATCGGCCAGACGCGGGTGATTGAGAATCTCAAGGTGTGCCTGGAGGCGGCCCAGATGCGCAGGGAGCCGCTCGACCATGCTCTGCTCTATGGGCCGCCAGGGTTGGGCAAGACCACACTGGCCCACGTGATCGCGGCCGAGATGGGTGTGAGCATCAAAATCACCTCGGGCCCGGTGATCGAGCGCCCGGGCGATCTGGCGGCGATCCTCACCAACCTGCGCGAGCGAGATGTGCTCTTTATCGACGAGGTCCATCGTCTGAGTCGCACGGTCGAAGAGGTGCTCTACCCGGCCATGGAGGACTATGCCCTGGACATCATCATCGGCAAAGGCCCGGCCGCCCGCAGTATCCGTTTGAATCTGCCGCACTTTACCATCATTGGGGCCACTACCCGGATCGCCTTGCTCACGTCGCCGCTGCGCGACCGCTTTGGCCTGGTCTACCGTCTTGATTTTTACGATCAGCAGGCCATGGAGGCGATCGTCCGTCGCAGCGCGGCCATCCTGGATGTGGGCATCGATGACGAGGGCACGTTTGAGGTGGCGAGCCGCGCGCGGGGCACGCCCCGTGTAGCCAACCGTCTGCTCAAGCGCGTGCGCGATTATGCCGAGGTGCGGGGCGACGGCCATATCGACGCCGACACGGCCCAAAAGGCCCTCGCCATGCTCGAGGTGGATGAGCTGGGACTCGATAGCTCGGACCGACGCGTGCTGGCGACCCTGGTGGAAAAGTTCGAGGGCGGCCCCGTCGGTCTGGACACCCTGGCGGCGGCGCTCAGCGAGGACGCCGATACCATCATGGACGTCTACGAGCCCTACTTGATTCAACTGGGCTTCCTGGAGCGCACCTCGCGCGGGCGTTTGGCTACCCGTCGTGCCTACGAACACTTGGGGGTCCCCTACGAGCGCGACGCAGCCGATAGCGCGGCGGGACAGGAGAGCCTATTCTGATGCCTCCTCTGGGCGCGAACGCGGTGAGCGTGCAGGACGTGCGCGGAAAGGTGCTGACGCCTTGTTCCGTTGGAAGAGCACGGGCCTTGGTGCAAGCGGGCAAGGCGACCTGGGTGAGCCAAGAGCCCGGCGTCATCCGCCTGAACCGCGTGGTCGAGCTTCCAGAGCCGGAGCGAATCCCGGAAACTCCAGCGCTGAGTGGCCAACGCGTGCTGTTGCACATTTGCTGTGGTCCCTGCGCCACGTATGTGGTGGCGCGTCTGCGGGAGCTCGGCGCGGAGGTGTGCGGGTACTGGTACAATCCCAACATCCATCCCTATGCCGAGCACGCACGGCGCCGCGAGACTCTGGCGCGCTACGCCGAGGAGATCAATCTGCCCGTCATCTGGGAAACGGGCTATGAAATGCCCGCTTTTATGCGGGCCGTTGTTGGGCACGAGTGCTTTGGCGAACGCTGCGCCCTCTGCTATCGTATACGCTTGGAGCGGACGGTGCTCGCGGCCGCAGAGCATGGCTTTCAGCGTTTTACCACGACGTTGCTGATCAGTCCCTATCAAGATCAAGAGCGCGTCAAGCAGTTGGGTGAGGTGCTGGGGGCTGAGCATGGCGTGGCGTTCTACTTTGAGAACTTTCGACAGGGGTTTGCCGCGCACCATCGGTTGGCGCGCGAGCACGGCCTGTATATGCAGCGCTACTGCGGCTGTGTCTACAGCGAGTGGGAGGCGCAGGATCCACAGGCGTGGACCAAGTGCCGCAGAGAGGCGCAGAGCCCACAAGCCAGCCGGCAGGCTGGCGCCGGCGATCTCGTCGGCAGTCGAGACGGCTGAAGAGCACGGCGGAGGATGTCTGGTATGGAAGGTCTGGGCCGAACGCTGATCCTCATGGGAGGTCTGCTTCTTCTGACTGGCTTGGTCGTCCTGCTGGCCGGGCGCATCCCGTTTCTTGGGCGCCTGCCGGGCGATATACGCATCCAGCGAGAGAACTTTTCCTGCACTGTTCCGCTAGCGACCTCCTTACTGCTCAGTATCATCCTCACCATCGTGCTGAATCTCGTGCTCCGCCTCTTGCGGAAATAGACGTACACATCAGGACCCCGTATAGAGTGATGCTGCCTTGCTGACCCAGGATTTCGACTATGATCTACCCTCCGCTCTGATCGCTCAGGAGCCGATCGAGCCCCGTGACGCCTCTCGCCTGCTGGTGCTGCATCGCCCCAGCGGGCGCATCGAGCATCGCCTCTTCTGTGATATCTTGGGTTATCTTCGCCGTGGCGACCTCCTTGTGGTCAACGAAACGCGCGTGATACCAGCGCGCGTCCAGGCCCGCAAAGTACCTACAGGCGGCAAGGTGGAGCTCCTCTTGCTGGCCAAGACCAGCGCGACCGAGTGGGAGGCGCTCGTCAGGGGACGCCGGGTGCGCGTCGGCCAACGTCTGACGCTGGGGGATGACAGCGACTCTGCGCCGAAAGGCACGGTCACGGCCGTGACGCCAGCCGGCGGACGCCTGATTCAGTTCGATCGGCCCATCGAGGCTGATCTCGGGCGCGTGGGCAGCGTGCCCTTGCCGCCCTACATCCATCGCGCGCTACACGATCCGGAGCGCTACCAGACGGTCTATGCACGCTCGGAGGGATCGGTGGCCGCCCCGACCGCGGGATTGCACTTTACCCCTGGGTTGATCGCGCGCACGCAGGAAATGGGCGTCGAGTGGGCGCGGGTCGTCCTGGACATCGGGCTCGACACGTTCCGGCCTGTGCGGGAAGAGCGCGTTGAGGAGCATCAGATCCATACGGAGCAATGTCGGCTCACGGCAGACACGGCACAACGCGTCAACCGCGCAAAACGCGAGGGCCGACGGGTCATCGCCGTCGGCACGACCTCGGTGCGAGTGCTCGAGACGGCGGTCCAATCTCCGCCTTCACGTTTGGACGGGGAGGCACGAACGGAGCGCGTCCCGGGCGATAACATCGTCAGGCCCTGGGAGGGTCCCACGGACCTGTACATCTATCCTGGCTATCGTTTCCGAGTCGTGGATGCGTTGATCACCAATTTCCACTTGCCGCGCTCGTCGCTGCTCATGCTGGTGTCGGCCTTTGCCAGTCGGGAACAGATTCTGAGTGCCTACAGCGCAGCAGTCCGAGAGCGTTATCGCTTCTACAGCTTTGGCGATGCCATGTTGATCCTCTGACGTGATGACGACAAATGGGCGCTGGGCTCCATGTCCTCAAGCGCATCACCCCGGGCGGGGACGTCGAGTCGCATCTCATGCGCTAGCCCGACTTGATTTGTTCACCATAATGTTTGGAAATTTGACGAAAGCAAACGAAACCGTATACTCCCTCTCAACATACAGGGCTGAGACCGCCATCCAGGGTCAGCAGCCGGTCCACATCATTTCCAGGAGATAGATCATGAGGCTCTTTGGTCGCAAGTCGAGTGGTAGCAAGCGCTGTCCGGACTGCCGGTACTATGTGATGGTCGAGGGTTATGGCTTTTGCGCCAAAGAGGTGCCCTCCACCGTCAACGTTCGTCTGCTGTCTGGCGACGCCATCAAACGGCAGTGCCCTCGCTGTCCGGATGAGATGACCTGCGGCGATTGGGCGGAGAAATAGCCTGCTTCTGGCCCTCGTAAAGAGCGATTGACAAGGCGAGCCGAGGGGTTCGCCTTTTCGCGTGTGAAAGAAGGTCGTGGGCAGAGCGTCCTCTCTCAGCCTGGCGATGCTTGAGCGATCCAGACCAGGTCGGAGCTTGCGGAGGGATCGAAGGCCTCGCCGCCCAAACTGCCGTGCACACTGAGGAATCTCAAGCCAGCCCTGGGCAAAAGCGGGCTGAGCTCCTCATGAGGCCACGCGCGCAGCCACGTCCGTCCCACCTGGCAGGCCCAATCCCCATGCTCTGCACGAGAGAGACGCACAACATTGAACTGAAGCTGCGTGCCTTCGTCCGCCGTAGGCTGCATGTCGTAGAAGCGGAAAAAGACCCATTCGCCATCCTCCGAGGCGTGAGACTCGGGCGGCATGAAGCGTTCCTGGCGGTCCAGGACGCGGCGAAAGTTGCGCAATTGCACGATCAGGATGCCCTCTGACTTGAGAGCCTGAGCCATGTCCCTCAGAGCGCGGACCATCTGGGCCTCGGTCAGTAGATGGGGAAGCGAATTGCCCAGGCAGAGGATGGCGTCAAAGGGCTGCGAATGCGTTTCGGGGAGCTGATCTGCTCGAGCGCTCACACGCCGCTCGAGTTCGCCAAAGCCCAGCTGCCATACCCTGAGGGGGACGCCCGCCGCGGCCGCGTTGGCGCGCGCCCGTGCGACCATGCCAGCACTGAGATCGGCCGCGGCTACATCATAGCCCGCACGGGCTAATGCGATGGCGTGCTGTCCGGTGCCGCAAGCCATGTCGAGCACACGAGAGACGCCGTGCGCCTGCAGGCGCGCTTGAAGAAAGGGCATCTCAAAGGCCAAGCGCGCGCCCCAATCTACAAAGCGATCATAGTCCTGGCCAAAGGCATCGTAGAGCGCCGTGGTGTCTGGCATGTGCATCCCCCTCCTCGGGCACATGACGCGGTCGATCTGATCCTAACCGTGGATGAGCGTTGGCAAACAGTGGGTGCAAACCCATAGGCTTTGGCCTTGTGTTCGGCAAGGCAGCAGCACGGCCTCCTGCTCATTCGCGTCGCAGCGAAAACAGCTTTGCAGGATATAGCGGCCTGCTGCCGCTTGCGCATGCAATTCGGCCTGATGATGATCGAACGCGGGCGCTTCGCGCTCCTCGATCGACAAGGCGCCCGTGGGGCAGACCGCCAGGCAGAAGCCGGCCCCATCGCATAGCTCCTCTTTGAGCACCTGAGCCTTACCGTCGACGATCTCGATAGCTCCTTCGGCACAGGGGGTGACACACAGGCCGCAGCCGTTGCAGAGTTCTTGATCGATTCTCACGATGTTACGACGTACCATCTCTATGCCCCTCCGGCGAATCCGATTTCGGTCCCAGGATGATTTCGTATGGCAGCGCAATCGCCCCGTGAGGGCACACCCCCTCGCAATCGCCGCAGTAGGAGCAGAGCTCTTGATGCAAGCCGATCCTGCTCTCGGCGAGAAACAGGGCCCCGTGCGGGCAACGGTTGATACATGCGCCGCACAGGGTGCAGCGGGAGTGGTCTATCTCTGGCATAACTGGCTGGTCCATCACGACATCCCCTCATTCAACTGCTCAGAGTTTACCATGATGCGGCGCAAGGTGCTGTGACCTAGGTCACACTCAGATGCTCTGCTCACGAAGAGAGAGGCTCTAGCCAGATGATTGAGAAACGGCGTCGAGTTCGTCGGGATCGATGATCTCGATCACGCCGCGATGCACGCGGATCCATCCTTGGGCCTCGAACTCTCGCAGGGTGCGCGACACGACCTCGCGGACGGTGCCCAACTGGGCGGCCATCTCACGCTGTGTGATGCGCCGGGCTGCGGTCTCGGTCTCGGGAGAACGAGCCTTTTGGACGAGCAGACGAGCCAAGCGCTGGGGGACGGTCCGCAGGGCGAGGTCTTCCACCAGGGCGCTCATGTGCCTGAGTCGGCGTGCCAGCTCGGAAAGCACACGCAAGCCCACGGAAGGGTGATCGCGAAGAACCTGGACAAAGTCCGTGAGCGAGAAGGATAGCAGGTCCGACTCCTCGGCCGCCTGAGTGGTGACCGGTAACGGAGCGCCATCCAGAGCCGGCACTAGGTAGAAAACGTGGCCCGGGCCGAGCAGATTGACCACCTGCTCACGCCCCTGAACGGAGAGCTTGAGAGCGCGGATGTTGCCCTGGATCAGCAAGTACACGGCGGAGGGAACATCGCCTTCCAGTCCGAGTATCTCATCGCGCGCCAGATGGCGCGGCGTCGCAAGGCGCGCGATGCTGAGGAGCTCCCGCTCGTTGAGCTCTTCAAAGTACGGATGATGTGCCAGAAAGGCGCCTATCTCCCCCAATTCGCCCTCCGCGACCCAGTATACATGGGTTCATCGAGGCTGCATATTGCATT
>JAFGLK010000029.1 GCA_016928125.1 Anaerolineae bacterium | reverse complement strand
CGCGAGCCCATGTAGGTAAAGGCGCGAAAGATCTTGTGCCAGATCGCCTCGATCTGGGTCGGGTCATCGCCCACGATCAGATCGCTGAGCTGGCGCACCATGGCGGTCAGGGCGCGATTGGCCGCCAGGGTGGTGGTGGTGATCTCGCCCCAGCCGGTGATGCCGGCGTCGGTGGTCACCTCGACAAAGAGGAACTCCCGCCAGTAGCTCCCCTCGGACTGGACGAGCCAGGGGACGACGGATGTGATGCGCATGGTGTAAACCTCCTGAGTAAGCGCTACCTGTCTGTGATTCGAGGCAGAGTATACGCGAGAGAGCAGCGCGAAGAAAGCCGTGCCGGCCACAGCCTCTCCTGAGCAGCAGCGCCTATGCAGACGAGCCTTGGCAAGCTCGGGACACGACCCTCGTCCTGACTCTGCTTGGGACAGCGACCTTTACGGCCCGTGTATGTCGTGCTAATGTGTGTGTGCCCATGGGCGCATGCGAAAGGAGAGCATCGCGATGGCTCAGATCAGAATCCAGCAACTGCCTGCCCGACAGCGGTTGCGCAAGGCGCTGCTGCTCATCTCATTCCTGCTCTTTCCGGTCACGCTTTACTACTTTTCGCCGGCCCTCATCCTGAATGGCGCGGCTGAGGGCGTGGTCAATGGGAGCATGCTGGTGTTCGTCGGCATGTTCGTAGGCGCGCTTTGCGTGGGGCGGCTCTGGTGCGGATGGGCCTGTCCTGCCGGGGGGCTGCAGGAGCAGGTGACGGCCGTCAACAATCGACGCACCTCGGGCCGCATCAACTGGATCAAGTGGGCCATCTGGATCCCCTGGGTGGGGCTGATCGCCACTCTGGCGATTCGGGCGGGCGGATACAGCCGCATAGAGCCGCTCTTCAATCTGGAGGGCGGGGTGACCCTGGCGATCCCCGTGGACGAAGGGGGGCCGCCCTGGTACATGATCTACTACATCATCGTGGCCCTCTTCACGCTTCTGCCCCTGGCCGTCGGACGTCGCGCGGCGTGCCACACGGTCTGCTGGATGGCGCCCTTTATGATCCTGGGGCGACGCCTCCGCAACCTGGTGGGCTGGCCGTCGCTCCGTCTGCACGCCGAGGCGGACAAGTGCATCGACTGCCTGCGGTGCACATCCGAGTGTCCCATGAGCCTCGACGTCAACGGCATGGTGCGTGCAGGAGACATGGAGCACAGCGAGTGCATCCTGTGCGCCACCTGCGCGGACATCTGCCCCAAGAACGTGATCCACATGCGCTTCGGCGCCGGGTGACCCCCTGTGCGAACACACGGTGGGCTTGGACGGCGGCACGCCATGGAGGCCGAGGACCCGCGCCAGGAAGGGCCGATTGGCGTGGCTAGGCCCTCCTGACTATACTGCGCCATCCTGGGTCGCGTAGCAGCCCGCTCTGGGCAGTCTGTGCACTCCCGCGGAGGAGATGGAGATGAAGATCACCGATGTCAAGGTCACGCCGCCCCTCGGCCGGCAGAACCGCAACTGGGTGCTGATGCAAGTCCTCACCGACGAGGGCATCACCGGCCTGGGCGAATGGTCCGCCGGCGCGCCCGTGGAGCGGGCCAAGAGCCTGCTGGTGGGCAGAGACCCACTCAACATCAACGCGCTACACTTTCCCAGCCAGCCGGACCGGGGCCTGTGGAGCATGGGCGGCCTGGGGGCCGGGGTCGAGTTGGCGCTCTGGGACATCATGGGCAAGAAGCTGAGCCTGCCCATGCACGCCCTGCTGGGCGGCAAGCTGCGCGAACGCGTGCGCATCTACTGCGACTGCCACTCGGGCGCCTTTTGGACCAGTGAAGAGTACGCCGAGCGCTGGCACGAGGTGCGCCGCACCGGTCGGCTCGACCCGGTCTACGAGCCCGAGGCCTATGCGGCCATGGCCAGGCGGATGGCCGGCGAGGGCTTTACGGCCATCAAGTTCGACGCCGATGTCGCCAACCCCTGGAAAAAGGACGCCTACGATCGCTCGATCAGCCGCAAGGAGCACGAGCACATCATCCGCTGCCTCGAGGCGGCGCGCGAGGCCATCGGTCCCTATGTGGATCTGGCGGTGGATCTGCACGGCTCCTTCAACCTGGCCGATGCGCTGCGCATCTGCAAGGATGTAGAGCACCTGGACCTGCTCTGGTTGGAGGATCCGATTCGCTGGGAATGGGGCAACGTGGACGCCATGCGCAAGCTCTGCATGCAGACCGAGACGCCCATCTGCACCGGCGAAATCCTGTATGGCGCCAAGCCGCATCGCGACCTGATCGAGGCGGGCGCATGTGACATGTTGGAGCCGGACATCCCGCGCAGCGGTGGGCCCATCGACATCCGCAGCATCGCCGAGCTGGCCGATATGCACTATATGTCCATCGCGCCCCACAACATGACCAGCACACTGACCGCCATCGCCGCGGCGCACATCTGCAGCACCCTGCCCAACTTTTTGGCGCTCGAATATCACTCGCACAACATCCCGCTCTGGAGCACGATGCTCACGATGGGCCATCCCATCGAGGAGGGCTACATCGGCGTGCCGGACGGGCCCGGGCTGGGCATCGAGCTCAACGAGGGGGCCATCGCCGCTGAGCTCCCGGAGGGGACGCCCCTCTGGGTATGACCTGCGCCCTTGCGGCACCTGTCGGCTTTCCATAGAATGGGCTGCAATGGGCCGGTCTGAGGCTCAAGACCAATTGGGAGTGGGACATGCAGTGCGATTTCGACCGCTATATTGACCGTTGTGGCACCGAGAGCAGCAAATGGTGCCGCTACGGCCCCGATGTGCTGCCTCTGTGGGTGGCCGACATGGACTTTCTCTCGCCCGAGCCGGTGATCCAGGCCCTGCGCGACAGGGTCGAGCACGGCATCTTTGGCTATCCTACCGAGCCGCCCGAACTGCGGCCCCTGGTGGTGGACCGGCTGCAGCGCCTCTACAACTGGAGCGTCTCGCCCGAGGCGCTGGTCTTTTCGCCCGGCGTGATCGTCGGCTTTAACCAGGCCTGCCACGCCCTGGCAGAGCCGGGTGAGGGGCTTCTGATCCAGGTTCCGGTCTACCCGCCCATCATCAGCGCGGCCGGCAACGCGAAGCTTGTGAGCCAGCAGATGCAGCTCACCCCGGACGCCGATGGGCGCTATGGTGTGGATTTCGACTTGATGGAGCGCACCATCGATAACTCCACGCGCCTCTTTCTGCTCTGCAATCCTCACAACCCCCTAGGGCGCGTCTTGAGCCGCAGGGAGCTAGAGGGCATGGCTGATCTCTGCCTG
>JAFGLK010000208.1 GCA_016928125.1 Anaerolineae bacterium | reverse complement strand
CCGTCGTCGTACATGAGCTCGCCGCGCAGCATGCGGGCGCGCACGTCATAGCGACCCGGGCGCGTGGGCGCCAGGTCTCCCGATTCCACCATGACATCCAGCGGGTTGAGGCGCGTCTGCAGCGGCAGCATGACCCGCTCGTGGCAACGCGCCGACTCGTAGATGGCCAGCACCATCTCCAAGGCCTTGTAGCCGTTCTCGGCGCTGCCGCGATGGGTCGGCACGATCCCGTCGATCCAGTCAAAGAGCTCGGCCATCTGGTGGGTGTAGCCCTCGCGCCACTCAAAGGCGCGGCCCTCCTCGGCCAGCTTGAAGAAGCGACCGTCGGGATGGTACTCTTTCCACACGCCGCCGGTCTCTTTGTTGAGCAGGCGCAGGTGCTCGGTGCCCAGTTGGATAAGGCCCTCGCTCCCGGTGAAACGCCCGCCTTGCACCTCGACGCCGCCCAGCGCCGGAATCATGTCGCACAGGCTCACGGCGCGTGTGCCGTTCTTGAACTGGAACACGCCCACGCCCCGATCCTCGATGCGCGTGCCCCGTTCCCAGCGGTCGGTCTTGCGCTCCACGTTGCCCATCACCCACTCGCAGTCCACGTCGCCCAGCACATAGCGCAGCATGTCGGCCTGGTGCGAGAACTGGTTGGGAAAGCCATCGGCGCCCAGGCACTCGACCAACTCCACCTGGCCGACGGCCCCGGCGGTGATCAGCTCGCGGGCCAGGTTGTAGGCCGGCAGAAAGCGCCGCTGGTGGCCTACGATGAACTTGACGTTGTTACGGCGGCAGGCGACCAGCATCTGCTCGGCATCCTGCAGGCTGGCGGCCATGGGCTTTTCTACCACGATGGCCTTGGGCCGGCGCGCCGCCGCTGCTACAGTCCACATGCCGTGGCCGCTCTGCCAGGTGCCGATCGAGACGACGTCCAACGCCTCCTTGTCGAGCATCTCGCGAGCATCCAGATAGTGATGCGGCGAGATGCCTCGCTCCCGATCAAAGCGCGCCATCGCCTCCTCATGCAGGTCCGCCAGCGCCACCACCTCGCAGCGTTCGCCCAGGTACTGATAGGCCTGCACATGGCCCAAAGTGGTGCCTCCGCAGCCCAAGATGCCCACCCGCAGTTTGTCTGCCATGCTTTCGCTCCTCTAGAGGGTCGGGTTGGCGCCGCGAGGAGGTCACAGGCGCCTCCCCTCGGCCAGTCGCGATGCGTCAGATGTTCCAGTAGTCGTTGATGTCCGCCTCGTACACGCCGGTCTGCTCCGTCTCGATCTCCTCCAGCGTCACCACGCGGCCCAGAAGGTTGGCCTCGTGGCCCGCGTTGACGGCCGCCAGGGCCTTGCGCCCCATATAGCCGTCCACCTCGGGCGTCTTGCCGGTGGTGATGCATTCATAGAGCTCCCAATACTCGAGGCCGATCAGCGCCCCGTCGGCGAAATCAAAGCCCTGATCGTAGGAGGCCAGCCGGTCGGCGCCGAAGAACCGCGCCGTCATCTCGTCCAGATGGAAATCGGGGGCATAGTCCAGCAGCTTGTCGGTGGGCACCTCGCCCACGTCGTCGCGATGGAGCGTGGCCGGCGCGCCGCTGCGGGCGCCCGCCAGCCTCAGCGAGCCCTCGCGGCCATACACGCCGCCAAAGCCAAAGCCCTGGCCGTGGCCCGCCAGGAACACCGTCCACTGACCCATGGCACCGCTCTCGTAGGTGAACACCGACAGGAGCGTATCCTCGGCCGTGGCGTTGATCTGGTCGGGGATCTCGGCGTACCAGTGCTCGTAGAACGCGGACACCGAGCGCATGTTCTTCTTGTAACGCACCGGCTCCCACTGGGCCGTCCTGGCATACACCGACTCGATGTTGCCAAGGTAGAACTGCATCAGGTCGGTGGTGTGCACCCCCGAGGAGGTGACAAAGCCGGCCGAGTACTTGTCGTGACGGTTCGGCACGATGATGATGCCATTCCCCGAGCCGGCGCTGATCTGAAAGAGCAAGTAGGGTTGGCCGATGGCGCCCTCTTGCAGGAGGGCGCGGTTCAGGCGGCAGAGCGGATCGCGACGGAAATTCTCGGCGATGCTCAGCACCTTGCCGGTGCGCTGCTGCGCCTCGATCATGAGATTGCAGCCGCGGATGGTCAGCGCCATGGGCTTTTCGCACAAGCAGTGCCAGCCCATTTGCATGGCCTTGTCCACCACCAGGTGATGGGTGCCATTCGGCGTGGTGATGTCCACCGCCTGCAGGCCAGGGAGCGCGCGCGCCATGGCATCCATATCCTGAAAGACCTGGGGACGCCGGCCCAGCATCTCCTCGGCGCGGTCGGCCAGGTATTCGGCATTGTCCAGGCGCGTGTCGCAGGCGCCCACCAGGTCAAAGGGGAGATAGCCCAGGTCTTTGAGCGCCTTGAGCCCGTAGAGGTGCCGGCCGCCCATGCCGCCGCAGCCGATGATCGCGAGTTGCATTCGGTCCACCATGTTGCCTCCTAGATTGGGTGCCCAGTGTGGCGGCGAGTATAGCATGGCGCAACGTAAGGCGCCAACCGATTCGCGGCGCCTGCCTGCCACAAGCTCTCATCTTGTGATACAATAGGGTCAATGTACTGCTAACGCCCAACCATCCATTACCGCAGAGGGTGCGATGACCGAGCGCCGTGACCCGATCGATATCAACCTTCTCAATCTGGAGGGCGCCGCGCTGGCAGCCCATGCGGAAGGCCGCTATGACGATGCGATCCTGCTGCATGCGCGTGCCATCGCCAGGGCGAGCTCCCTCCAGCGGCCGCGGCTCACGGCGGCGCTGTTCAGCCGTCTGGGCCTGGCCCTGGACGCTCAAGGTGCCATCCAACGGGCCGTGCAGGCCTTTGAGACCGGCCTGGAAGCGCTCAGCGAGGCCCGCGACATCGACCTGGAGCAGGAACTTGCCTCGCTGGGCCTGGTAGGGAAGACGTACGGCTGGCCCGATCTGCTGGAGATGCCCGATCTGTTCTACCCCGCCACGCCCGACGATCTGCCGGCGGCTGAGGATGATCCGCTGTTGGCCGTCAAGTTGTTGATCAACATCGGCAACGCCTATCTGCGCCAGCCGCAGGAAGGCCCCGCGCTGAACGCCTATGAGCGGGCGCTGGCCCGCGAGGAGAGCGCCGCCGATCCGGCGCTGCGCGCCCACGTGTTGACTCATGTGGGCATCATTCGGCGTCGCCGCGATCAGATGGCAGAGGCCGAGGCCGCGCTAACCGAGGCGCTGGCCCTGCTGGAGGCCCACTCGCCTTCGCCCGCGGCGCGCCGCGTTTGGGCCGCCCTGGCCGGCCTGTATGCCGAGCGGGGCGAGCCCGTCCGAGCCAGGGCCGCGTATGAGCGCGCGCTGGCCCTGTACGAGCAAAGCGACGACCCAGTGGGTCTGGGACGGGCTCTGGCCGGGCTGGGGCGTCTGCAGCTCTCCCTCGGTGAGCTGCAGCCCGCGCGGGCCGCCTTTGAGCGCGCACTCGATCTGCTGCCGTCCACAGCCACGGAGACCCTGTGGTACGTGCTGTGGGGCCTGGGCTGTAGTCAGGCCGAGGCCGGCGAGCTGGAAGCCGCCAGCCGGAGCTTGGGTCGCAGCCTGGAGCTCATCAAGCGCCAGGGCGGCCAGTTGCGTACGGATGAGGGCCGGGTCACCTTTCTGGACAGTGTGCAGACCGTCTATGAGCGCCTGCTCGCCGTGCAAGTGGACCTGGCTACAGACGACGGGGGCAGAGGCGCCTGGCGCGACGCGCTGCAAACAGCGGAAGAGGCCCGCGGCCAGGCTTTCGAGGGCCTGCTGGCGAGCCGCAGGGCCGGGCATGCGCGCGCACATCGCGCCGCGGGCCTGCGCGAGTCCAGGCTGCGTCCCTTTGCCGAGCGCCTCGCCATGGATGAGGCTATGACCGAGCGCTCTGGTCCCGACGCCGCCCCCTGGGTGCAGCGCGCTCCGTCGGTGCAACTGCCTGACTCACCTATCGCCCAACGCGCGCCCAGTATAGGCCTGGACGTACCAGCAGACCTTCTTGCCTGGCTTGAGGCGCGCGTCGCGGGGCCGACACAGGCGGACGGGGAACAGGTGACGCGCGAGCCGGGCACCGAAAGCGCCCCTGATGTGACCTCCGAGGGCGCGCTGAGCGCGCTGGACGACGCCTTTGAGCGGGTGGTGCCGCCCATGACGCGGTTGGTGTATCATACCTTGCCCGATCGGACGGCGATCTTTGTCGTCGATCCCCAAGGGGCTGTGACGGGGCACATCTGCCCGCTAGGGCGCGAAACGTGGGCCGAGCGTGTGGCCCGATTGCGGGCCGCTCTGGACGTCGATCAGAGAGGCCGCGGCCTGCGCCTCGTGCGCGACGCGACGGTGGAGCCGCTGGCGGAAGGGCCGCCCGGGCCGCCGCCGGATCCCGCGCCGCTGCTGCGCGAGCTCTATGCTCAGCTTGTGGCCCCGCTGGTCCATGCGCTGCCACCCGCTGGTGTGCCGGTGGTGATCGAGCCGCACGGCCCGCTCTGGCTGCTCCCCTATGCCGCGCTCCTCGGACCGGATGGAGTCTGGTTCGGCGAGAGCTGGCCGCTCCTATATGCGCCCTCCGGGCGCATTCTGGAAGCCATCCGCGCCGAGCACGACTATGGCGCGCCCGCGGAGCTAAGCGCGCTGATCGTGGGCAATCCGGACCTGCCCTCGACGCTCCCTTGGGGCGATGCCCAACTCGTCTTCCGCCCCCTCCCCGGCGCGGAGCTTGAGGCCGAGGCGATCGCGGCCCTCTTTCCCGGCGAGCGCCGCGTCCTGTTGATGGGCCCGGAGGCAAGCCGAGAACGGGTGCAGGCCCTAATGCCGAACCATGGAATCGTCCATCTGGCCAGCCACGGATTGGCGGATGCCGAGGATCCGAATGGCTCCTTCGTCATCCTTGGCGGTGGCGCCCAAGACTCGTTGCTCACGGCGCGCCATGTGCTCGATCTGTCACTGCCGGCGGACCTGGTCGCGCTCAGCGCCTGCCAGACGGGCCTGGGGCGTGTCTCAGGGGATGGCATCATCGGGCTGAGCCGCGCCTTTCTGGCGGCGGGGGCGCGCGCCGTACTCGTCAGCTTGTGGAGCGTCAGCGATGCGGCCACGGCCGCACTTATGACGGCTTTCTACCAGCACTATCTGGCTCTGGATGATAAGGCTATCGCGCTGCAACGCGCCATGCGCGTCGTGCGGGCGCTCCCCGAGTATGCCCATCCGCGCTTTTGGGCGCCCTTTGTGGTCATTGGTGTTGAAGCTTAGCGGGCCGCGGGCCGCTTTGCCTGAGGTTGGTGGGGAGATGAGCGATTCGCTGAACAAGTGGGCTCTCCTGGTGGGGATCAATCGCTATCCGCACTTTCCGCCCTGGCGGCAGCTCAAGGGCTGCGTCAACGATGTGGAGGCCATGGCCGCCGTTCTTAGCCAGAGCTACGGTTTCCCGCCTGAGCATATCACGCTGCTGCGCAACGCCGAGGCCACCCGCGCCGCCATCCTGGGGGCCATGCACGACCTGCTGGGGCGCGTGGCTGCGAACGACCTGGTGGTGCTACACTATAGCGGGCACGGCTCCCAGATGACCGACCGCGAGCAGGATGAGGCCGACGGCAAGGACGAGACGATTGTGCCCCATGACAGCAGCCATCTCGGCGGCGAGAACCGCGACATCAGCGATGACGAGATCAATGCCTGGCTGCAACGCCTGACGGCGCTCACGCCTTATGTGACGCTCATCTTTGATTGCTGCCACTCTGGCACCCTCAGCCGGGACGCCTTTGGGGCGCAGGCGCGTTGGGTCGAGCCCGACCTGCGTCCTATCGAGGAGCTGCCGCCGTCGCCGCTGGATAAGGCCGCGGTGCGCGGCATGAACCGCGCTGTCGGGGCGAGCGGCTGGTTCCCGCCCGACGATCGCCACGTGCTCATTGCAGGCTGTGCCGATGCCGAGAGCTCGTACGAAGTGCGGGCAGAGAGCACGGATGGCAAGCTGATGCATGGCGCACTGACCTACTATCTCTTGAGCGAATTGGCCAAGGCCACCTCCGGCGCCAGCTATCGCGACGCCTTTGAGCCGACCCGTGCGCGAGTGGCGGCCGTCTATCCCCACCAGCACCCCCAGCTTGAGGGCGCCGCCGACCGCGCCCTCTTTGGCGTGCAGCACATCGAAACCATGCGCTTTCTCCCTCTCGAGGCCCGCGAGGGAGCCCGCGTCACGTTGGGGGGCGGCGCCGCCCACGGACTGACCGTCGGCTCGAGCTGGGCCATCTATCCGCCAGGCGCCAAGCGCCCCGAGGAGGCCGACAGGGCGGGGCTGGTGCAGGTCGCCGCTGTGGGCGCCGTATCGTCCGACGCGACTATCGTTGGGGAGCGCGTGCCCGGCGTCATCCAGGTCGGGTGCCGGGCCATCGAGGAGGCCCATCATCACGGTGACATGCAGCTGGCCGTTGCGTTGGTGGCACCGGAGGGGTTCGAGACCGCCGTGAACGAGGTCGCTGCACTGGTGCAGGCGTCGCCGCTCTTGGGCCTTGCGGAGGAGGGACAGAGCGCCGATGTATGCGTGTATCTGCTGGCGCCACGCATTGAGGCAAACGGCGATGACCCCGTGCCACAGCTCTCCACGCTTGCTCAGTACACTTGGGCGGCCGTCGGGCGCGAAGGACGCCTGCTCATGCCCTCTTACGCCTTGGCCGACGCAGAAGCGGCTAGCCGGCTCTGCGGCAACCTTGTCAAGATCGCGCGTTACCGTAACGCTCTGGGGCTGCGGAATCCCAACCCCGACTGCCCGCTGAAAGGGCAGATCGACTTTGTGCTCAAGCGACAAGCGGCCGATGGGACCTGGGCGCCGGCGAGTCCCGACGAGCCCGTCGTCTATGAGGAGGGAGATCTCCTCGCCTTTGAGCTTGTGAACCACTATGCCAGGCCCATCTATGTGAGCGTGCTCGATTTCGGTCTGACCTATGGCGTCTCGTTGCTCTATCCCCCGAGTGGCCCGAGCGAGGTCCTTTCCCTGGGAGACAAGCGCGTACGGACGGAGGAGCGCTACCGCATCCGCTTGGGCATCCCAGCCGAACTGCCACCCGATGAGCCTGGCGGGCTTGAGACGCTCAAGCTCTTTGCCACCACCCATGAGACGGACTTTCGCTGGCTCACTCAGGAGCGCGTGCGTCCCGCGATAGTGATCGCCCACCCACTGCAACGCCTCTTCGAACTGGCCTACAGCGGCCAGGGGCAGCGGGATGCTGAGGTGGTACGAGTCGAGCCCACCGAGGAATGGGTCACCGTCGAGCGCTCATTCTTTCTCAAACGCAAGCCGTCCTGACGCGCCTGAGGCGCCTCGGGCTAACCGCCTGTGGCTGGATATCGTTCGGTTGAGCTGCCGGAGCAAAAGGAGAAAGAGAGATGATGAAACGCGCACGGATCATCCTATGCCTGATTCTGTGTCTGGGGCTATCCGCCTGGACTGTGTATGCGCAAGGCGACGGTCCAGACCCTGCCGCGATCACCAAGGGATTCGGCGATCTGCGCTTCTGGGCGGCCCTGCTGGCGACGCTGGTCGCGGGGGCGTTGGGGGGCATCGTGTACGAACTGCTGATCCTGCAGGGCAATCTGGAGCTGCCCCACCGTCCCACCGACGTGGAGGTGGGCGACACCGCCACCTATGCCCTGTCGAGGAATATGTACGATCTGGGCATCTGGGCTCGGGTTATCATTGGCGCTTTGGCGGCGGTGGGCGCCATGCTGGCGCTCACGCCCACCAATACCTTTGCGCTGCTGGCCACGGCGATCGTGGCTGGATCGGCCGGCACCTCGATCTTTCGTTCGCTGCAAGACCGGTTTGCGGTAGCGATCGCCGAGATGGAGGTGGCCCAGACCAAGCAGGTCGCGGAGCGGCAGCAGGCCAAACTGGAGCAGGCCGCCGAATTGCTCAGCGTGGCGAGAGGGCAGTTGGCCGCCGACGAGGGCCTGGAAGGCGTGGGGCCGACAGGGCTGAGCGAGGCCCGCCTGAGCGATCTGGACAAGGTACAGCAGTTGCTCAGCGAGGCGCGCGGCCTGTACGAGGGGTTATAGCCTCGCGCAAACCTGTGCCTCCGCTAGCGACTAGGCCCCTGACCTCTCAGGGGCCTACTCCGCTGGCGTGTAGGCCATCTCAGCGCCAGAACCGTCGGGCTGTTCCTCCTGAGACTTGAACTGCATCTCGTAGAGGTTGTTATAGAGGCCGCCGCGCGCCAAGAGCTCTTCGTGGGTGCCCACCTCGGCGATCTCTCCGGCCTCAAAGACATAGATGTGGTCGGCGCGACGCACAGTCGACAGGCGGTGCGCGATCACGATCGACGTGCGCCCCTGGAAGAGCTTGAGCAGAGCATCCTGGATGATCAGCTCGGTGTAGGGGTCGATGCTCGAGGTGGCCTCGTCGAGGATCAGGATGCGCGGATCGGCGATGAGCGCTCGAGCCAGGCAGATGAGCTGGCGCTCGCCCATGGAGAGCTTTTCCCCACGCTCACGAACCTCCGTCTCATAGCCGTTGGGCATGCGCATG
>JAFGLK010000207.1 GCA_016928125.1 Anaerolineae bacterium | reverse complement strand
GTCGAGGAGGGCGACCTGGACATCGGGGCTAGCCCGGGCGTCCAGTTGGCGTCCGGCGCGGCAGAGCCGCCCCCTGTGAGTCCACCGGACTTGCTGAACCTGGCGACGCGTCCCAATGGGCGCGGATTCGCCAATATGCAGGCGGACTATGTTCTGCACCTTCAGCGCATGCGCGGGAATCAGGCCATCGCCCGGATGATCGGGGCGACCCGTGGGCCAATGCAGAGCCCTGCCTTGGGTGGTGGAGAGCCTGGGCAGGTTCTGGCGGTGCAGCGCGCCCTGTTTGAGGATGAAGAAGAGTCGCGTAGATCTCCCGGCCAGGTTGGCGCTGGTCCGGTCACACAATCCGCCACAGCCGCCGCTGCTGCCGGGGAAAACCTGCCACAGACGGCGCCGTCTACCGACTCTGGAAATGGGTCTGGACTCGGTCATGCACCGCCTGAACAGGAGCTAGGCACCGCGCCCCCGACTGCTATGCAGGCAACTCGCCCTCAGTCTAGGGTGAGTCCTGAGGGCGCCGAAGAAGGGCGCCCGGCCTCCGATCAAGCTGGCGGGATGGCCGAGGTCGAAACCCGCGCGGAAACCGGCGCCAGGACGCCGACCCCGGCATTGTCGACTGGTGCCCCGAGTGCGACGACCGAGGCAGCCCCACCCCCCACCGGCCGTGCGCCAACAGCAGCGCAGACACCGGGGGTCACCGAAGCGCCGTCGCCCGGCCCTGCCATGGAGAAGCCAGACGCCCGGGCGGCGATGCCAAGCCCAGCCAGGGTTGCGGCGAAACCAGCAATGCCCCAAGGTGCCAGGCCACAGGAACGTGCGGCCGAGGCTGCCGCTTCTGTAGCCCAGGAGGCCCAGGCGGCTGCCTCTGGCGCGGGCGCAACGGTGAATATGCCCTCGGCGGGCGAACCGCCGCCAACGGGCGAGGGCGCGGGGCCTGCTCCTGCCCCTGCAGCTGAGGCTGGCGCCGGCGCGGCTCCCGGGGCTGTGGCCGAACCAGGCGAGGGGGGCGCTGGAGGGGAGACCGGCGCAGAAGGACCGTCTGACGCGGAGCTGCAAGAGACACTAGCCGCTGCGCCCGCCTCAGGCGGTGGGCTGGAGCCAGGGGAGCGTGAGGATGCGATGGCGGACATGGCCGGTGAGTCCGCAGGCGGTGGGGAGGGTCCGACAGGTGGTGGCGGCGGTGGCGGTTCGGCGATCAGCGAGCCACCACCAGCACCCACGCCGCAGATTGCGCAGGACGACCCGGCCCAGGCTTTGGCGGCTGTGGGCAACTTGCCCCCGGCCCAGCTCCAGGCTGCGCTGGGTGGCGTCTCTGGGGCCGTCACTCAATCGGTAGGCCAACAGCGCGCGGAACTGGCGGCCAATCCGCCCGAGATGCCGCGCCCCCCTGGCGCGCCGGCCACGCGAGCAACGCCTGCATCCGCCCGCGCGGCGCCGGCAGCGGCCGGAGGCGCGCAGGCCGTAAGGCGTGCGCCTGAGGGCCAGGCCAGGCCAGGGCCACAGCCTCGACCGCTGCCGCCCGCTCCCCGGCCCCCAACAGAGGCTGTGCGCCAGCCTCAGATCAGCGGCAATGAGCAGGGCGAGGTATCCGCAGACGATGCCCAGCAATTGCAGGCTTCGCTGCGCCAGATGCCCACGCGCGATCCGGGCCTTCAGGTGAGTGCTGGCGCTCCGCCGCGCGTGGCCCTGGAAGGCAACGCCGATCCGGAGCGCGCCCGCGAGCAGCGCGCCCAGGTCGAACGCACGACGGCCGAGGCCCAGGCTCAGGGCCAGCAGGACGTGGCCCAGCCGATGGGCGAGGATGAGATCTACCCGAACGTGCCTCAGGAGACGTTGCGTGCGGAGATTTCAGGAGGTGGGGGCGAGGGCGGCGGTGAGGTGGCTGGGGTCGGTGGCGGTCCGGCAGGCGTGGCCGTAACGGCCGGGGGCAATGATGAGGCGGCATCTATCATCGCTCAGGAAGAACGGGGGGCCGAGATCCGCGCGGCGGTGGCGCAAGGGCAGGCCCAGATGGCTGCTCAGCGCCAGCAGCATACGGCGCGCGTCGCTCAGGAGCGCGCCCGATCGCGTCACGAGATCGCCCAGATCGAGGAGCAGCATGCCAACGAACAGGCGCAGGAGCGCGCCCGTGCCCGCGGCGATGTTCAGCGTTTGCGAGGCGAGTGGAACCAGGGCCAGCGTGAGCTGGTGACCCGTTCTCGCACCGAGGCCGATCGGGCGACGCGGCAGGGCGAGCAAGAGGTCGGCCGTGAGCGCGCCCAGGCCGACCGAGAGGCGGCTCAGCACGTTGAAGAAGGCGAGCGCGAGGCCGCTGATGCGCGTCGCCGGGGTGAGCAGGAGGCGGCCCAAGAGCGCCAGCGCGGCGAGAGAGAGTCGGGCGGCGTATTCGGCTGGCTGGCCTCCCGCGCGCGGGCCTTTTTCGACGGCATCAAGCGGGGCATCCAGGCGGCTTTTGAGCGCGCACGGGCCCTGGTGCGGGCGGCGATCGAACGGGCGAAGCAACTGGCCACGGCGGTGATCGAGCGCGCACGCCAGGCCATCGTGGGCATCATTCGACGAGTGGGTGCAGCGCTGATCGCCATCGGCGATCGACTACTGGCCGGCTTCCCGGCGCTGCGCGACCGCTTCCGTCGGGCCATCCAGGAGCGCGTGGCCCGAGCTGAGGCGGCCGTCAATGCCATCGCCAACCGCTTGAAGGCCGGTGTGCAGCGGGCGCTCGATCTGCTGGGCAGAGGGCTGGATGCGGCCCTCGGACTCTTGCAGCGCGGTCTCATGGCCGCCGTGGATGCGGTCAACCGTGTGGTACAAGGCGCGATCCAGTTTGCCAGGGGCGTGGTGCAGGCTCTGGCTGCCTTTGCGGCCCTCATCAAGGATGTGGCCGCCAATCCGGGCCAGTGGATCCGCAACCTGGCCGCCTCGGTGGTGGACGGCATTCGCAACCACCTGTGGCGCGCCTTTCGGACGGCGGTCCAGAACTGGTTCAACCAGAAGGTGGAGGAGGTGCTGGGCCTGGGGCGGGTCGTCTGGCAACTGCTGACCCGGGGCGGCATCCAATTGGCCGAGGTCGCCCGCATGGCGTGGGAGGGGATCAGACAGGCCATCCCCGGCGTGCTGGTGCAGATCCTGATCGAGCGGCTGGTCTCCATGATCGTGCCGGCGGCCGGGGCGGTCATGGCCATCATCGAGGGCCTGCGGGCTGCCTGGGGCACCGTCAGCCGCATCATCCAGGCCTTCCAGCACTTTTTCAACTTCCTAAAAGCCGTGAAGGCGGGGAATGCCGGGCCGCAGTTCGCCACGGCTTTGGCCGCAGCGGCCGTGGCCGTCATCGACTTTGTGGCCAACTGGCTGCTGGCGCGGCTGCGTCGGCCGGCCGGAGCCGTGGCCGGGCGCGTCCGGGCCATCGCCCAACGGATCGGCCAGCGTCTGCGGGCCGTTGGGCAGCGGGTCATAGGGGCCGTCAGGCGCGGTGCGCGGGCGGCGGGTGGCGCCCTGCGGCGTGGGGCCAGGACCGTTGGGCGCGGCATCAGGCGCGTGGGCGGGGCCATCGGCCGGGGCATCGGGCGGGTGGGCCGAACGATCGGCCGAGGTATGCGACGGCTTCAGGAACGGTTCCGACGATGGCGGGAGAGACGGCGGGCGCGCGCGGCCCAGCGGCGCGCTGAGAGGGAACGCAGGCAGCGCGAGAGGCTGGAGAGGGCTGTTGAGCGTATCAGGCCTCCGCTGGAGCGCTCACTACGAGACGGGATCAGCGAGCGCCGCCTGCGGCTGAAGCTGGCCTACTGGCGTGTACGCTATCGTCTCAATGCGCTTCAGCTTCTTCCGAACGGCACGATTGAGGCTCGCGTCAACCCCAGACAGCCCGTCATGATCTCTAGCAAGTTGACTCCTCAGCAGATTGGGCAAGCACTGGAACCAGTGCTCCGGCGTGCCGAGCGGCAATTCCTGACGGCACTAGCCCAACAGCGCTCAAGCTCGGCGGAATGGCGGATGCAGACAGCCCAAGAGCGCCTGCGCACCCAATCTGAGGTCACGCTTCCGCCCTTGCGGCGGCGTGAAGAGATGCAGCTGTTGCAGCAGTTAGATCTGGGTACCCTCGCCCTCAGTCCTGCCCAGCGAGGCCGCTTCCGCAGCACGATCGTCCGGGGTGGATCCGTGCCTCGCGGCACGATGTACCTCAACGTGGGCCAGCAGGGAAGAGGATCCACTGCGCGCACATACGTGGCCGGAGCTGGGCGCTACTCCTCCGAAACTGCGGCGACTATCAGGGACTATGTTCGCGGTCTTGAACAAGGTTTGAGCGGCGGAGAGGCTCTGCGACGATTGTCACCCTCGCGGCAGCGCCTGCTAAGATCGGTGGAGCCGAGCCGAGGTGCCTTTGCGGCCATGCAGATCGGTGAGCAAATGGCTGTGACCGGCCTGGCTCGCCCGAGTGAGGTCCTGGCTGGCGAGATGGCTCCCATGGCATTCGAGGGGGCAACCGAGAACACGCCTGAGGCGCGTGGCGAACGTCAGCGAAGGATCGGCAATCTGTTTCAGCAGCTTCGAGAAGCCGTTACGAGACAGGACATTTACCAGAAACCAGGAGGGGCAGCCCTACGAAAGCTAGCGCTGGCGGTGGAACGATTTCTGGCGGTTCACTTCAGCCCGAGGGTTATGGACCCTCGGCAAGGTCCCGAACCAGCCCACGTGCGTCGCTTGGTCAATCAGCTGGTGGCGACGCTGCAGTTCTTCGACTGACCGAAGTGTGGTCAAGGATAGCCTGCAATGACCTACCGAACTTACGTGCTCCGTCGGGGCCCTGGCGATGAAGCCTTTCTGGAGACCATCAACGCCGCTCTGGGCGATCTGCTTCACCGCCATGAGCTCTACTTTCACTATGCGTACTCGGAGGAGTCGGGGCCTGGTGTGCTCGTGCATGTCTGGCTGTGCAGCCGTCCAGGGAACGAAATCGAAGTCACCGACGACCTCACGCTTGATACTCGCTACATGACCATCGAAATGCAGTCTGAGGAGGTGGCGGATGCAGTGGAGGCCGATCTAGCGCAAACGCTGGACTTCCTTTCCGCAGCCGAGCTCAAAGCGCAGGTAAGAAACAACACTGCTGACCCCGCATCGCTGATCCGCTTGGGGCTGGGGAGCAACGATTTCGATGCGGACGCGGCAGAGCTGATACGCGAGGGTCTGCAGAGTCTCGATCCTGCGATGCGCCGGGCCGGCGCCAAGGCCGCCAGTCTGGCAGGTTGGTCTCAGCTCATACCCTTCCTTGAGGCCTGCAAGGAAAGCTCTGACGACGAGCGACTAACGCGACTCTTGACCTATGCGCTTGCTCGATGCAGGTCAAGGGAGGCTTGGCCTGGGCAGAGTGAACAAGAGCTCTGAGTCTTGTGTAGGGGTCCGACTTCAGGTCGGGGCGAGTGGATGCGCAGTCATGGAACTGATCTTGCCTATAGCTATAGGAACCGAAGCACTGCCAAATCTGGCAGAGCACTGGAGCTGGTAATCAGGATGGACTATCCTCTGGCGTGTGTACAGCGTGTGATCGGAAGGATGCGATGATCGCAGATCTGGATGCAACGCTCAGGGAACTGCTGATTCGAGAGGCGAAGCTGGATCCGG
>JAFGLK010000206.1 GCA_016928125.1 Anaerolineae bacterium | reverse complement strand
TTGTGCTGGAGGAATGTCGGCGCGCCCTGAAGCCCGACGGACGGCTAGGCGTGGTGAGCATGGCCACCGCCGAGCGATCGACACCCATGTCGCGGCTATACGGCTGGGCCCACCGGCGCTGGCCGCAGTGGGTGGACTGCCGGCCCATCCCGCTGGAGCGTATCCTGGCGGCATCGGGCTACTCGGTCACGTTCGAACGCCACACCCGTATCTGGGGCTTGCCGGTGAGCATCGCCATCGCCGGGCCCAGATGGGCACAGAGCTGAAGCTCCTGAAACGACTTTAACTATGCAGAACCACATCACACAGGAGGCAACCATGCACAGGACCATTCCCGAACGAGTCGGGCTCTCTAGCGAGCGCCTGGGGCGCATCGCGCCCATCATGCAAGGCTATGTGGATCGGGGCCAGGTGGCCGGCCTGAGCACCCTGGTGGCGCGACACGGACAGATCGCGCACATGGAGTGCTTCGGCCAGGCCGACATCGCGCGCGGGCGCCCGGTGACGCCCGACACGATCTATCGCATCTATTCCATGTCCAAGCCGATCACCGCAGTGGCGGCCCTGACCCTCTACGAGCGCGGGCTCTACACGCTGTATGACCCGATCAGCGCCTACATCCCGAGCTTCAAGGATGGCCAGGTGCTGGTCAGCCTGAGCGCCGACGGACAGCCGCAAACCGTGCCGGTCGAGCGCGAGATCACCATCAAGGACCTGTTTCGCCATACCTCTGGCCTCGTGTCTGGAAACGGCGAGAGAGACATCGACAAGGTCTATCAGCGGGCGGCCGCCCCTCTGCGCGAGCGCGCCGAGCTGCCCACGACGGCCGAGTTCATGGACGGGCTGGCGCGCCTGCCCCTGGCCTTCCAGCCCGGCCAGGAGTACTTTTACGGCTACTCGAACGATGTGCTGGGGCGTCTGATCGAGGTGCTGACCGGGATGCGGTTCAGCGAGTTCCTGCAGCGTGAGCTGTTTGAGCCGCTGGGCATGACCGATACGGCCTTTTGGGTGCCCGAGGAAAAGCGGGAACGCTTTGCCGCGCTCTATCGCATGGACCAGGGGCTCGAGTTGGAGGCCAGCCCTGGAGCTCGGCGATATGATCGCCCCCCGGCTTTCGAGAGCGGCGGAGGCGGTCTGGCGTCCACGCTGGGCGACTATGCCCGCTTTGCCCAGATGTTGGTGAACGGCGGGGAGCTCGATGGCGTGCGCATCCTGGGCCGCAAGACCGTGCAGCTGATGGGCACCAATCATCTGGAGCCGCAGCAGCAAGCCTGTTTCGATGCGCGCATGAACAAGCGCGGCTATGGCTATGGGCTGGGAGTGCGGGTGATGCACGACCTGTCCAAGGCGGCCACCGCGGGCTCCCTGGGCGAGTTCGGCTGGGATGGCGCAGCCAGCACCTGGTTCTGCGTGGATCCGGTCGAGGACCTGATCGCCGTGCACATGATTCAGATGATGCCCTTTGCGTACTATCCGATAATGCTTCAGTTCCAAGCTCTAGTTTATCAGGCCCTCATCTAGCATGGATTTTCCCGCCGCCGCGGTCGTTGATCGCCGCAAAGACCCCTCTTGTGAAAAGGAGCGTATCGTCAAGTGAACATGCAGAGCGTTGTTCCCGAGAGCGTTGGCCTCGATGCCCGCCGCCTGGCGCGCATCGCCGACGTGGTGCAGGGCGCCATCAATCGCGGCGAGATCGCCGGCGCCAGCACCCTGGTCATGCGACACGGCCAGGTGGCCTACAGCGCCTGCCAGGGCCTGGCCGACCTGGCCACACGGGGCCCCCTGCAGGAGAACGCGATCTACCGCATCTGGTCCATGTCCAAGCCGATCGCGGTGGTGGCGGCCCTGATGCTCTACGAGCGGGGCCTTTTCGGCCTGTACGATCCGATCAGCCGCTACATCCCGGCCTTCGCCAACAGCCAGGTGCTGGTCAAGGTGGGAGAGTGCGGCGTCGAGACCGTGCCAGCCGTCGAGGGCATCACCATCAAGCAACTCATGACCCATACCTCGGGGCTGATCTATCCCGGCGGCGAGGATGAGGTCGCGCGCCTGTAGGCGCAGGCCCATCAGCAATTGGGAGCTGACCGGTACGATGTCCCCACGGGCGAGTTGGTCGATTTCGTGGCCGGGTTGCCGTTGGCATTTCAGCCTGGCACCCAGTGGCGCTATGGCTTCTCGATCGACGTCTTGGGGCGCTTGATCGAGGTGCTCACGGGCCAGACCTTCGGCCAGTACCTGGAAGAGGCGATCTTCCGGCCGTTGGGCATGGTGGACACCGCCTTCTGGGTGCCGCCCGAGAAGCTGGGCCGATTGACGACCCAGTACACCTGCGACGCCGACGGTGTGCTGGAGGTCAGCGACGTCCCGCCCGATAGCCGCTGGGCGCGCCCGCCGGCCTTTGAGTCGGGCGGCAGCGGGCTGGTGTCCACCATGCACGACTATGCGCGCTTTGCCCAGATGCTGCTCAACGGCGGCGAACTCGATGGCGTGCGCATCCTGGGGCGCAAGACGGTTGGGTTGATGGCCAGCGACCACATAAGCGACGATCTACGCGCCTCTTTCAATGCCTTTGGAAACCAGAGCCGACGTGGGTACGGCTTTGGCCTGGGCGTGCGCGTCATGCGCGCTCCGGCGCAGGCCCTCTTCCCTGGATCCGAAGGCGAGTATGGCTGGGCGGGGCTGGCCAGCACCAAGTTCTGGATCGACCCGGCCGAGGACCTGATCGGCATCATCATGCGCCAGTTGATCGACAACCACGGCTATCCG
>JAFGLK010000205.1 GCA_016928125.1 Anaerolineae bacterium | reverse complement strand
AGCCTCGACACGCTCCACAGGCATGGCCAGCGCCAGCTCGACCTGATCGCCGGCCTGCCAGATGCGCTGAACGCGCGCATAGCCCGACTCGAGCGAGGATTCCACAGCGATGGGCTCTCCATTCACCCGGATCGTCGCCTGGCGACACCAGTTCGGCACACGGAGCCATAAGCTGAAGGCCGTGGGGCGCTCCAGGCTAACCTCAATAAGGACCGTCCCCTCCCAGGGATAGCGCGTCTGCTGCCTCAGCCTGACGTCGCTGCCGTCCAGGTTGACGGTGGCCTCACCCTCCATAAAGAGATGCACATAAACCCCGGGCTGGTCGTCCTCGCAGACCGAGTAAGCGTATCCGCCCAACGAGGCCAACAGCCGCGCGATGTTGGGTGGGCAACAGGCGCAGCCGAACCACTCCTGACGCTCCGGGGTCACTGAGCTGCGGCCATAGAGATCGGGGCGCCCGGCATACACTTCGGGATCCACCTCCAAAGGATTGGCATAGAAAAAGCGCTCCCCGTCGAGCGAAACGCCGCTGAGCACGCCATTGTAGAGGGCACGCTCCATCACGTCGGCATAGCGGCTGTCGCCGTCAAGCTGCAACATGCGCTGCGCCCAGAACACCAATCCGATGGCCGCGCACGTCTCGGCGTAGGCCAGATCGTTGGGCAGGTCATAGTCGTAGGTAAAGCGCTCGCCGGTGTGAGCCGATCCGATGCCGCCTGTGACGTACATGCGTCGCTCGGTCACATTGCGCCACAGCGTTTGCAGCGCCTCCACCAGAGAGTCATCGCCCGTCTCGGCGGCGACGTCGGCCATACCCGTATAGAGGTACATGGCGCGCACGGCATGGCCCTCGGCGGTGGCTTGCTCTCGCACCGGCAGGTGGCTCTGATTGTAGTCATAGGCGCGCCCGTGAAAGTCGGCGGGATCCTCGCCGCGCGCGCGAGCCTCGAGCGTGAAATAGTGGGGCTGGCGCCCGCGTTCATCCACAAAAAAGCGCGCCAGGTCGAGATAGCGCCCCTCGCCCGTGACGCGATAGAGCTTCACCAGAGCCAGCTCGATCTCCTCGTGGCCGGGATAGCCACGGCGCTGCCCCGGTCGTGGGCCAAAGAGGGCGTCAATATGGTCCACATAGCGACAGAGCACGTCGAGGAGCACCCGCTTGCCCGTGGCCTGATAGTAGGCCACGGCTGCCTCGGTGAGGTGGCCGGCGCAGTAGAGCTCGTGCATATCGCGCAGATTGGTCCAGCGATTCTGCGGCTCCACGACCGTGAAGTGGATGTTGAGGTAGCCGTCGGGCTGCTGCGCGGCCGCGATCAGCTCGATCACGTCGTCCACGAGACGCTCCAGCTCAGGATCGGGGTGGACGGCCAAACTGTAAGCGGCCGCCTCAATCCACTTGGCCACGTCCGAATCCCAGAAATGATGCGGCGGATCGGGCTGCCCTGGCTGCCACTCGAGCCGCCAGGCATCGATACGCCCGGTCTTTTTCGCCTGTTCATACTCGATGGGCAGCGTCACCGTACGGTTGATCATCTGGCGCCGCCCCCAGAAGCCTCCCTCGATGCGCACCTGTTGCAGCGGTACCGAATTCAGCCTACCCCACTTGTCTGCGGCCATGCACTTTCCTCCTGACAGGCTCGATGACGACGAGAGACGCGATACCCAAAACAGAACGCCGATCAGCACGTGCTGCGGCGTTCATGAAACGGTTGCGCATACAGATTTCAACCGGGCGTCATCGCCTGGCGACTGCAACGAGCGTCCCCGAGACCAATGGGGACCTCAGCGATGGTTGCAGCTGCCGCAGTGGCCGCCACCGCAGCTTGCGCAGTCTCCACCCCCGCCGTGAGCCTGCAGCGAGCCATCGCTGCCCTTGCTGAAACTCGCAAAGAGCGACAGGGCGCGCTTGGTGTTGAGCCCCTCGCATTGGGGACATGCGATCACCTCATCGGCGCGGGAAAAGGAACGCAGCTTGGAAAAAGTGATGTCACAATCGCGGCAGCGGTATTCATAGAGAGGCATTGATCACCTCACGAACAGATGCTTGTCTCCAGGCCTTCGCCCAGTCTGCACGTAAGCGGCGAGTAACTCCATTCTACGCCAGAGATTCCCCTGCGTCAAAGACCGCCACGCTGCGCCTCGGCGGGCGCGCCCCTCACCCATGCCCGGAAGCCCTATGCGTCCCTTCATCAGGCTTCATCGCCGCTCCGCAGGCTGCCCGGCATCAGCCCAGGTGCCTGCGTCCCGAGTGCTTTGACAGCCCCTGACCTGCATGCTAGCATACGCGTGTCGTGACGTACCGGTCACGACAAGTTTGCGCGCTGTCGCCTGGAGGTGCTGGATGAAAGCTGCCGTGGTGCGAGGCCCTGGCCAGCTCAGCCTTGAGGATCTGCCAATGCCCACCATGGGCCCGTACGATGCACTGGTGCGCATCGAGGCCTGCAGCATCTGCAATGCCACGGACATCAAGATCATCGATCGCCACTTTGTCACGCGCATCCCCGTGCCGCTGGTGCTGGGCCACGAGAGCGTCGGTACGGTGTTGGAGGTCGGCAAGCGTGTGCGCGGCTACCACCCTGGCCAGCGCGTGCTGCGTCCCGGGGCCGTCTACAGCGATCCGAGCGTAGGCATGGCCTCGGCGTGGGGGGGCTTGGCCGAGTATGGCCTGGTGACCGATTTGCGGGCCTGGCGCCAGGATCACCCGGACCAGGTCGCGCCCAACGGGATGTGGGCCAAGCAACAGATCATCCCGAGCGAGCTTGACCCGGCTGAGGCCACGGCGATCATCACGCTCAAGGAGACCCTCTATGCGACGCGCGCCGCAGGCGTAGACCACACCACCTGGACAGCCATCGTGGGCACCGGCCCCGTGGCGCGAGCCCTGACCTTCTGGTCACGCCACGAGCAGGCGCCCTTTGTGGTGGTGTTCGGGCGCAACGAGCGTTGGTGCCACGATTTCCTCGATCTGGGGGCCAACAACTATGTGGCCGGAGACAAGCCGTGTCGTGAAGATGAGGCCAAGGTGGCAGGCGTGCAGGCCTTCGATCGCGTGATCGAGGCCGTGGGCAGCGTGGAGGCCATCCATGACGCCCTGACGCTAGCCCGACCTGACGGCCTGGTGGCCTGCTACGGCGTGCTCCCGGACTCCGAACACGAGGACGAGCTGATCCAGAGCGCCCGCGCCGCTGGGCGCCTGATCACCTTGCCGGTGCGAGAGGAGGAGATGCACGCGGAGGTGCTCAAGCTGATCGACCAGGGCGTGCTCGATCTGAGTGCTTGGATCTCGCACCGGATGCCGTTCGAGGCGCTGAACGCCGCAATCCAGCTCGTGCGCAACAAGCGCGCCACCAAGGTGGTCCTGGAGCTCTAGCAGCGCCGGCACGGGCTCTAGATGCGTCGCGCCTGACGGATGCGTCCCATCTCGATGCCCTCAGCAGGATTGCCGGTCTCTACATCCCATCCGCGCAGCGCATAGAACTCGCTCGCCAGGGCAGCCAGAGGCGCCTTCTCGGCGCGTTTACGTTCACCTAACAGCGGATTAGCGTGCTCCTCAGTGGTCTCGCAGAAAAAGTCGAGCACCGTATCGTCCAGGGCGCGCGTGCGATCCCAGTCGCGCATCTGTTGGGCGCGTTCCAGCGTGAGGGCGCTCTCGGCCATCTCCTGCAACCCTTGGGTGTCGACTGCGCGACCGGTCGCCAGGGAGTAGAGGCGCGCCTCGAAATCAGGGCCCTCGAGCTCGCCCACCCTGGGCAGGCCATCGTCGCCGAGCGCCGTGAACAGTCGCGGAAAGACGCGATCGCACAGCGGCAGGCTGTCCTTGATCATAGAGCGCCGCAGATGCCACAGCGCCGGCTCCGCCTTGCCCTCATAGTTGCTAAGCGGATCCATGGCCTCGGGCCGTCCATAGACGCGCTCGCCGATGCCCATGAGCTGCTCCCAGCTCAATGTGCCCTGACCAAAGGGGCTCACCCGCAACATGTCCTGCACGTAGCCATGGGTGCTGCCCATGGGATCGCGGGTCTCGATCATCCAGAGCAGCGCGCTCACCAACCAGAAGGGATAGGGGATCTGGTTGCCCCGTGGGCCGCGGCCATCCCAATGGTTGGCATAGCCCCAACCGGTGTAGAGCTGCCTGGCCTCCTCAGGTAGAAAGCCAGTTCGGGCGATGGCCCGGCGTCCGCCATCGCCCACGATCTCAGCCATAGGCCCGCTGTGGACCTTGATGGCGTGCAGCACGTCATACCAGAAGCGCGGCTCGTTCAGCTCGATGGGGCGCCCATCGATCTCGGTCATCAGGCCAGCCCGATAGCACATGCCGATCCAGGGAAAAAGACCCTTCATCAGGTCCCAATGGTTGATGCCCCAGTCATTGGCCAGCATATTTAACTCAAATCCAGCCTCAAAGCCGAGATTCCAATAGTGGCCCTCCGCCCCAGAAAACCGCCCCGAGGTGCACTGCACGATGCCCGCATAGTCTTTCTCGGGAAAGAGGGTGCCCGGCACGCCTTCGAAATGCATGGCGCAGGCTCGGATACATCCTGTGGAGCAATGGACGCGCCGCTGACTATACCGCGGCGCTCGCGAGGGAGGACGCATCGCCCGCTTTGCGCCATCCTGGACAAATTCCTGAGTAATCCCTTTGACGAGCTCGCCAAAGCCATCCGGGGCATACAGGCGTGGCCGACCGGTGCCCATCACCACCAGGGCTTTGAGGTTCTTCGAGCCCATCACGGCGCCCAGCCCGCCCTGGCCCGCGGCCGAGCCCTCGTTGGTGCCAATCGCGCCGATGCACGACAGATTCTCGCCCGCGCCCCCGATGGTGGCGATCTGAGCCCGGGTGCCATGCCGCGCTTTGAGCTCCGCCTGGGTGGCCATGATCCCCTGGCCCCAGAGGTCGCGTGCATCGCGCAGTGCAATCTGATCATCCTGGATCAGGAGATAGACGGGATGCGGCGCCTTGCCCACGATCACGATGCCGTCATAGCCCGCATACTTGATATGATGCCCCACGTTGCCGCCCATGCTGGCCCGCGAGAACCAAGGTACGGGGTAGCCTTGAGGGGCCACAGCGCAGATGGTGACGCGGCCTGCCGCAGGCGCGCGCGTGCCGGCGAGCGGGCCGGCGAGGAACATCAAGGGATTGTCTGGACTGAACGGGCCCACCGCCGGCGAGAGCATCTCCCAGGCCAACGTCGCCCCCAGGCCGCGCCCACCCAGGGGGGCGCCGCCCTCCTCAGGAGTCTCGCGCTGCTCCCATCTGCCCGTGGTCAGATCAACGCTCAACAGGCGCCCAACCGAACCATAATGCTCTGTCATGCCCGCTCCTAGTCTGTCCGAAATGAAAACGTGGCCCATTTATGCCATGGGCCTTTTGGCGCGTCAAATGGGCTCGTT
>JAFGLK010000204.1 GCA_016928125.1 Anaerolineae bacterium | reverse complement strand
TACTATGAGGTCCTGGGCCTCTCCAGAGCCGCGAGCAAGGACGAGATCCGCGCGTCCTATCGCAAGCTCGCGCGCCAGTATCATCCCGATGTGAGCCACGAACCTGACGCCGAGGCGCGCTTCAAAGAGATCAACGAGGCGTATCAGGTTCTCAGCGACGATGAGAAACGCTCCATCTATGACCGCTATGGTCATGCGGGCCTCGAACGGCAGGGCATGGGCCCGGGCTTTGAGGGCTTTGGCTTTGGCGGCATCGAAGACATCTTTGAGGACTTTTTCGGGTTCGGCACCCGGCGCGCCGCTCGCCCTGGCCCCCGACGCGGCGCTGACCTCCGCTACGATCTCGAGATCTCCTTTGAAGAGGCTGTGTTCGGCTGCGAACAAGAGATCCACATCGGCCGCATGGAGGTCTGCCCCCAGTGTGGCGGCAGCGGGGCGGAGCCTGGCACGTCGCCCATCCGTTGCCCAGAGTGCAATGGTACCGGGCAGGTGCGCCGGGCGCAGCAGTCGATCTTTGGCTCCTTTGTCAACGTGACCCCCTGCGCCCGCTGTGGTGGCAGCGGAGAGATCGTCACCACGCCGTGCACCAGATGCCACGGCGCCCAACGTGTGGAGCAGTTGCGCAGCATCGTCGTGAATATCCCGGCTGGTGTGGATGACGGCATGCGCGTGCGACTGGCAGGCGAGGGCGAATCGGGCGAGCGCGGCGGGCCGCCAGGCAATCTCTACGTCGTCGTCCATGTCAAGCCGCATGCCTATTTCCGCCGGCGCGAGGACGACATTCTGGTGAGCATCAATGTCAACATCGCTCAAGCCTCCCTGGGCGATGAGATCACCGTCCCCACGCTCGAGGGCGAGCATACCCTCACCATGCCCGCCGGTACCCAGGCCGGCACGACCTTCCGCATCAAGGGTCAGGGCGTGCCCAGGCTGCGTGGCTCGGGCCGCGGCGATCAGATCGTCATCGTAAATGTGCAGGTGCCGGTCAAACTGACTGAGGAGCAACGCGAACTGCTTACCGCGCTGGGCGAGACCATGGGGAACGAGATCTCTCCCCAGTCGAGCAGGGGCTTTCTCGAGCGCCTGAGAGAGGTCTTTGGGCTCTAGGGTGGAAAGCGCAACGAATCGCTGGGTCGAGATCAGCGTCGAGGTCGAACGAGAAGCCGTGGATGATCTGCTGCGGCTTTTCAACCGACATTGCCAGGGCGGCGCCGTGCTGGACGAGCGCCCTGCTCACTTCCTGACCGGCACACCCGGTCAGATTCTGGTCAAGGGGTTCCTGCCCGTGGGCGATGAGGTCACGCGCCAGAAGCTCGAGGTCGCCCTGCTGCTCCTATCACGCAGCAGCCCGATCTCTGAGCCCCGCGTGCGCGTGCTCGAGCCCGAAGACTGGGCCGAGGCCTGGAAGGCTTTTTTCCCGCCCCAGCGCATCGGCCAGCGCACCGTGATCGTGCCCTCTTGGGAGTCGTATGCGCCGCGGCCGGACGAGATCATCATTCACCTGGACCCGGGCATGGCTTTCGGCACCGGCCTGCACGCCACCACCAGGCTCTGTCTGTTGGCCCTGGAACAGCTGCATCTGACGGGCTGGCGCGTCCTGGATGTGGGCTGTGGTTCAGGCATCCTGGCCATTGCGGCGGCCCTCCAAGGGGCGACCTGCGTGGAGGCCGTCGACGTCGATCCGGTGGCCGTGCAGGTGGCGCGCGACAATGTGGCCCGCAATGGCATCTCCTCTCTCGTGAGCGTATCGCATGGCACCTTGGGCGACAGGGCGCCTGCCGACGTCCCGCGCCACGCAGAGACGGGCTATGATCTGCTGTTGGTCAATATCCTGGCCGAGGTGATCATGGGGATGGCGCCCGCCTTGGCAAGGGCGCTGCGATCGGGGGGACAGCTGGTGGGCTCGGGCATCGTCGCAGACAAGGCCGACCAGGTGATCACAGCTCTGGAGGAGGCTGGCCTGATCATCGATGATCAGAGCCAGGAGGATCATTGGGTAGCGCTGATGGCCCACAGGCCCTGACCCCATGCAGCGCTTTTTCGTCTCGCCGGAGGTGCTCGCTGCGGATCCTCTCATCCTCGAGGGGGCTCTAGCGCACCAGCTTGCCCGCGTGCTGCGCATGCGCCCCGACGACCAGATCATCCTTCTCGATGGCCTGGGCTGGGCCTATCGCGTCGCCCTCGATCGCGTCACAGCCACAGAGGTCAGGGGACATATCCTCGCGCGCTGGCAACCCGACACCGAGCCGCGCCTGCCTATCGTGCTCTATCAGGGCGTGCCCAAGGGCAAGCGCCTGGATTGGGCGCTACAAAAAAGCGTGGAGTTGGGCGTGACGGCGATCGTGCCCATGATCACGCGTTACAGCGTGCGCCAGCTGGAGGCCGCCGCGGGGGACAAACTGGGCCGCTGGCAGCGCATCGTCACCGAGGCCGCGGAGCAATCAGGGCGAGCGCGCGAACCCCAGGTCGAGCCAGTGATGGGATTCGAGCAGGCCTGCCAGCCGCCACCGACCGGCACCCTGAGCCTGATGGCCTGTCTCTCACCCCAGGCGCGTCCCCTGAGCCAGATCCTGCGTGAGATCGATCTGTGCGCCACCGAGGCGGTGCGCCTCTACGTTGGGCCAGAGGGCGGATTCGCACCCAAAGAAATCGAGCACGCAGCAGGCGCGAGGATTGAGCTGGTGTCTCTGGGGCCGCGCGTTCTGCGGAGCGAGACCGCTCCGCTGGTGCTCCTCAGCGTGTTGCAGTATGCGCTGGGAGACCTGGATCGCCCTGCGCCCTGGAGTAGCTAGTGCAGGCGCTCGGTGTGGTCTTCCAGATCGCCCGCCACATAGGCCCGCAATGCCTCGTCGATATCGGTCACGTCGGTGATGATGGCCCGGATGCCGAATTGCCCCAGGCTCTGATGCGCGCCCCAACCCATGCCCCGCGTGAGCAACACCTCGCAGTCGCTGATGGCGTCGGCCATGCTGGCATGCCGACTGTGGCTGGCCGGATCGGTACCATGAAGGACGCCAGGTGTCTCCTGGTGCTCTTGCCCGATAAAGTGCTGATGACCCATCTTCTCGCGCATCTCGCGGTTCACGATTGCACCACCCTCAATGGTGGCAACGAGGTAGTAGAGCGCGCGCCCAAAGTGAGCGCTGATCGTCTTGCCGTCATCGGTCACACAAGCAATCTTCACGATGTCTCTCCTTCGCGCGGCCTGGCGGCCCCGGAGCTGGCTATTGGTAGCATACAGATAGATGATAGTCGCTCTGCTGTGGCTGTCAAGCGCGCGATAGCTTGTTTGCGCTGTGGCTCGAGGGCTTGCCTCGTGATATACTGGTCCGCGATGGTATCCACTCTCTAGGAGGACCTATGGCTTCTGAACCGTCTCAGCGCCGCGGCGAGCTCTATGCCCTGCTGGGCGACTTGCCCCCGCGCGATCGCCCCATTTCCGCCGAGTCGGTCAAGCTGGAGGAGCGCGACGGCTATCTCCTCGAGACGCTCTCTATCGATCTGAACGGCATCGAGCCAGTGCCGGCCTATCTCGCCCGGCCCGCGCAGATGAGCGGCCCCGCGCCGGCGGTGCTCTACAACCACGCCCATGGGGGCAACTATGATCTGGGCAAGGACGAGTTCGTCCTCGGGCGCCCGGCCCTCCAGTCTCCACCCTATGCCAAGCTGCTCACCGACATGGGCTACTGCGCACTTGGCATCGACTGCTGGAACTTTGGCGAGCGCAAGGGGCGCACCGAGTCGGAGCTCTTCAAAGAACTGCTCTGGAAAGGGCAGGTGCTCTGGGGCCTGATGGTCTACGACAGCCTGCGCGCCTTGGATTACCTGGCGTCGCGGTCTGAGGTGGACCCGCAGCGCCTGGCGACGATCGGGCTCTCCATGGGCAGCACCATGGCCTGGTGGCTGGCCGCGCTGGACGAGCGGATCCGGGTCTGTGTAGACCTCTGCTGTCTGACCGACTTTGAGGAATTGATCCGCACGCGCGGATTGGATGGCCACGGCATCTACTACTATGTGCCCGGCCTGCTCAAGCACTTTACCACGAGCCAGATCAACAATCTGATCGCGCCGCGCGCCCACCTGGCCATCGCCGGCAACCATGATCGTCTCACGCCGCCAGCGGGCCTCGACAAGATCGACGCCTCAGCCCGGGAGGCCTACGCGGCGATGGGCGCTGCCGAGGGCTGGCGCATGCTGCGCTACGAGACGGGGCACTTTGAGACCGCCCACGCGCGCCAAGCCGTGGCTGCTTGGCTGAAGACCTGGCTCTGAACTGGGGCCGGGCCGCGAGGTACGCAACCTCTCAGCTTGGGCCATGCGGATTTCACGTGGCCCGAGTTGGCCCTTTTTGACACCACGCCCAAGCCATGCTACAACGCCTCTCATCTGCGCGTCGAACCGCCGCATGACGAGAGGAGCTCGCATCCATGGTCAACGTACTGCGCATCCATCCGGCCGACAGTGTCGTCATGGCGATGACCGATCTGCCCGCCGGTAGCCCCCTCGATCTGGGCGATGGCCAGATCGAGCTGGCCATCGAGACGGGCGAGCCGATCCCCTTTGGGCACAAGATCGCCATTGTCCCTCTGGAGCGTGGCCAGCATGTGATCAAGTACGGCGCCAGCATTGGCGTGGCCACCCGAGATATCGCCCCTGGCCAGCACGTACACTCGCACAATCTAGCCACGGTGCGTGGAGCAGCCAGACCATGACGAACGAGATCTTATTCCAGGGCTATCATCGCAGCGACGGCCGGGTGGGCATCCGCAATCTGGTGGCGGTCATCCCATCGGTGGGCTGTTCACACCACGCGGCCAAGCTGATCGCCGCTCAGGTTCCAGGCGCGATTCTGCTGGATTACCAAGAGGGCTGCGGCGAGACCGAGGTGGATACCGAGCTGGCCACCCAATTGCTCGCCCAGTGTGCGCTGCATCCCAACGTGGTGGGAAGCATCGTGGTCAGCCTGGGCTGCGAGAC
>JAFGLK010000203.1 GCA_016928125.1 Anaerolineae bacterium | reverse complement strand
GTTAACCAGCCACTTTACCCTGTTCGAGCGCCTGCACATGCTGCGCGGGTTTGCCCAGACGCTGGAGGACTTTTACCTGGAGCCCGAGAAGATCCACCGCGTGCTCGACATGATCCTGGAGTTCAAGCTGGCCCACATCGACGAAGCCGCGCGGCGCTTTGGGGATCGGGTTCACGGCCTATTCATGACCGACGACTGGGGCACGCAGAAGAGCACCTTCGTCTCGCCGGCCGTTTTCCGCGAGTTCTTTGCCGAACGCTATCGCACGCTCTTCGACGCCGTCCACGGCCACGGTTGGCACACGATGCTCCACAGTTGCGGCCGCGTGAACGACTTTGTGCCCCTCTTTATCGAGGCGGGCGCCGACGTGCTCAACATGCAGCAACCTCGTGCCTATGGCATTCGCGAGCTGGGCCAGGCCTATGCGGGCAAGGTCTGTTTTCTCACCACAGTGGACATCCAAGCCACCCTGCCCGGCGAGGACAGCCAGGCGGTGCAGGCCGAGGCGCGCGAGTTGGTGCAGCACTGGTCTACGCCCCAGGGCGGTCTCATCGTGTTCAACTATGGCGATTCGGAGGGCATCGGCGTCAGCGATGGGATCGCCGAGGTCATGTTCCGCGCATTCTACGAACTGCGTCACTTTTGGCGCGCAGCCGACGCCGCGTAATCAGTGAACTTGAGCCAACCCCGAGCAAGGAGGTGACCAGAGCGAGAGCATGGCCGTGCGGCTGGCGAGGCGTCAACCGCCACGGCCGGGCTGGTGAGTGCTGGCAGCGCATGTCGCAGTGACCGGCCTTGCGCCGGCCCCTGGTACCCCCGTGTGCACATACAATAGAACTGGGAGGCACCGCATCGTGGAACCATTGAGCCTTGTCTGGGTGGCAGTCATTGCTTTCGCGCTCGAGGTCATCGACTCGGCCCTTGGTATGGGTTATGGCACCATCTTGACCCCCGTCCTCCTCCTCATCGGCTATGACCCGCTTCTGATTGTGCCCGCCGTCATCGGTTCACAGCTCGTGGGCGATGTGCTGAGCGTGGTGTTTCACCATCAATTCAAGAACGTAGACTTGTCGCCCAGGAGCAACGATTTCCGCGTCGGCGCCACGTTGGCCGTCTTCAGTCTGCTGGGCTCGGTCACCGCTGTGCTCTTTGCGCTCAAGATCAGCAAGTTCGCCCTGAACCTCTACATCGGGGTGCTCGTCTTTGTGGTGGGCATCGTGGTTCTGGCCAATCGCGACCGGGATCGCGACTTTTCCTGGGTGCGACTATTCTTTCTCGGCTCGATCGCCTCCTTCAACAAGGGGCTAAGCGGCGGTGGCTACGGGCCGATCGTCACCTCCGGGCAGCTTCTGACGGGCGTGAATGTGCGCGCCGCCATCGGCATCACGGCCCTGGCCGAGGGCGTGACCTGTGTGGCGGCTCTGGTCACCTATCTCCTGGCCGGCATGGCGGTGGATTGGGGCCTCATGGCGGCCATGTCGGTGGGGGTGGCCCTCTCCACGCCCCTGGCGGCGCTCATTGTCAGCAAGCTGCAGCCCAAGCATCTGAAGCTGATCATCGGCGTGTTCACCATCGCCATGGGGACCTTGACGATCATCAAGACGGTGCGCGTCCTGTAGGGCGATTCTGGGAGCGCCGGACCATATCGTTCACTCTCCCCGTCGTCGAAAATCGCTTGACGCTGCCTTGTCGGCATGCTATGATGCGTTTGGCACACCAAAACACCACGCCATCGCACAACCGGTGCCTCCGTATCCTTGTCGTTTCGCTGCAAAGGACTGGGGGCCATGTCAAGTCGGCTGTGGTCTTCTCGGGATCGCCTTCTGGCGGCTATCGGCCATCAAGAGGCCGATCACGTGCCCCTCTGGTTCAACTGGCAGTACCGCCGCACTGAGATCCTCAACTGGGACGACATCGTCGATCGCGCCGACCGTGTGCTCGACATGGGCCTTGACGACACCATGCTGGTCAACGCGCCACTCTCCGTCGACCCAGCCGTTACCAGCCAGGTCTGGGTGGAGCATCCTGCCGACAGTCGCTATCCGCTCGTCCACAAGGTCTGGTGTACGCCCGACGGCCCCCTGCGCCAGGTGGTGCAAAAGACGGACGACTGGTCCGGCGGGGACGACGTCGGCCTCACCGGCGACCTGAACGTGCCCCGCAGCCTCGAGTTTCCGATCAAGACCCTGGCCGATGTGGAGCGCCTCGACCATTTCCACCGACCGCCCACCCACGACCAGATCGCACGCTTTCGCGCCGCCATTGCCCGCATGAAGGCGCTGGACCAACGACGCGGCGCGTTGATCGAGGGCGGCTGGATCTGCTTGGGCGACATGCCCTTCTGGCTCTTGGGCGCCCAGGGCCTGATCATGGCCCAGGCAGACCAGCCCGAGCTGGTGGACGCCCTGCTGGAGCATACCCTCGGCTGGGAGCGCCAGCGCATCGCCCTGCTCCTCGATGCCGGCGTGGACATCATCACGCTGCGCGCGTGGTACGAGTCCACCGATTTCTGGGGCGTGGCAGGCTTTCGCCGCTTCCTCAAGCCCAGGCTCAAGGCCATCGCTGATCTCGTGCATGCTGGCGGCGCCAGGTTCAGCTACATCTGCACCAGCGGACTCCGCCCCCGCCTGGACGACCTGGTCGAGATCGGCGTGGACATCCTCTGGGGTGTGGACCCGGTGCAGGATGCAACGGTGGACCTGGAGCTCTTCAAGCGCGTGGCGGGCGGTCGGATGTGTCTCCTGGGGGGGCTCAACGGTACCGTCACGCTGGTGACGGGCAGCGAAAAGGAGATCCGAGATGAGGTGGATCGCGCCGTGCGCGTCCTGGGCCCCGGCGGCGGCGCCATTCTCTCGCCCATCGACAACATCTTTGACTATACGCCCAGGCAGAGCCTGGAGTGTCTGATCGACCAGTGGCGACGGGTGCGCGACTATCCCATCGCCGTGTGAGGGCTCTGCTTCGTTGGCGCCCGGTTCGGATCTGGGCGCTCTCTGCAGAGGGAAAGGAGGCCAGCCGCGTGCATCTGACAGTGGAGTCGTCGCCTTGCATCGTTTGCTCAGAGTACGGGAGGATCAGATCATGTCCGATCTAACGCTGAACCGGCGGACGTTTCTGCGCACCGTCGCGCTGACCTCGGCTTCGGTCCTGGCTGGGGCCTGCCAGCCCAAGGTGGTCGAAGTCGAGAAGGTCGTTGAGAAAGAGGTCACCAAGATCGTCGAGAAGGTGGTGGAAAAGCCAGCCCCCAAGGGCGTGCCGGTGGTCAAACTGCTCGTCATGTCGTGGATCACCGGTGAGGTGCCGGTGGATAACCTGCTGCGCCAGTACAACGCCGAACACCCCGAGGTCAAAATCGAGGTCGAGGCGCTGACGGACGGCTGGGAGCAGAAGCACCTGGCCGCCGTGCGGGCCGGGAACCCCATCTGGAATACTGCCAGCGAGTTCAATCCCTGGCGCGAGGGATTGGCTGCCATCAAGATGGGGCTGGTCCAGCCCATGGACGACTATATCCAGTCCTCGTCCATCCCCGGCGCCGCCAAGATCGCCGATGACTGGCTTGACTTGGTCAAGGCGCAGATGGTCATCGAGGGCAAGACTTACGCCTTGCCGATGGACATGGACGTGACCGCCTTCGGCCTGCAATTGGAGTACTGCAACGCCGTGGGGATCGAATCCGTGCCCAAAACCTGGGAGGACATCACCCTGGCGGCGCGCAAGATCCGCGACCAGTTCAAAGGCGAGGACGTCTTTGGCATTGCCACGGGCAACTGGTGGGTGTACGATGGCCCAGGCGGCATCTTCTACAACATCACCAAGGAGCCCTTCAGCGACGAGGGCATCCTGAACGTCACCTCTGAGGACTTTCAGTATGCTCTGCAGCTCTGCAAGCAATGGCAGGACGAGGATCTGAGCCCCATGCCCTTCTACCAGGACACTACCGATCTCTGGAAGAAGAACAAGATCGGCATGACCTTCGAGCCCGGGGCCTGGATCATCTGGGGCCAGTCGATCTGGGGCAAGACCGCCATCGCCGACCCCATGCCCATGCCGCTCTACCCGGGTGGCGGCACCGCCGCCTGCGAGGTGATGGCCATGGGCCTGCTTCAGGGCGCGCCCTACCCGAAGGAGGCCATGGACGCGCTCCTGTGGCTGTGGGGCCCGCAGAACGAGGCCATGCAGACCGCGATCTGCGAGACGGCCAAGACGCCCTGCTACAAGTCAGTGTACGACACGGCGGTCGCGCCCAATCCCGACTGGGCCTGGATGCTCGAGATCCGCAAGATGTACGACCAGTGCATCCCGCTCCCGCATGTGGCGTCTTATTCGATCCAGAACGATATGCTCACCAAGTGGACCCAGAGCTACTTCCTGGGTCAAGAGCCCGATCCCAAGATCGCCATGGACAAGTGCTTGGCCGACATCAAGGCGGAGCTGGCCAAGCAAGCGTAAACGCGGTCTCGAGTCAGAGGTGGCGCCGACAGTGCCCGCTGTCGGCGCCAGTCCAGGCGCGACATCCCGAGCTCCGCGCAGGCTGCCGTTTCAGGGGCCTCTGCGGAGCATTCCTGACGGGAGGCATCCTATGTCGTCATCGTTGAGCACCCTGGTGCGTGAGGTGCGCGCCCTGCGAGCGCAGCGCTGGGGCAACAAGATGGGCTACTTGCTCATCCTGCCCGCCTTCCTGCTCTACCTGGTGTTTGACACCTGGCCGATCTTTCGCGGCGTCCTCATGGCGTTCCAGAACTATCGCTTCCTGATTCCCGAGACCACCGGGCTCTTTTCCAGCTTTAACGGGCTGCAAAACTATGTCGAGATGGTCCATGACGCCCGCTTCTGGGCCAGCCTGTGGACGTCGGTCAGGTTCACACTGATGCTCTTTCCCATCGACCTGGTGCTGAGTTTTGTGATAGCGTTGCTGATCGCCAGTTTGGGCGAGGGGCCACTGGTGTCGTTCCACCGTGTGGCGGTCTACCTGCCGGTAGTTTTGCCCATCGCCGCCGCCATGCTGGTGTGGGGCCAGCTCTACGACGAGCAGTTCGGCTACCTGAATGTGCTCCTCTCGGGCTTGTTGGGCACCAAGGTGCATATCCGCTGGCTCAGCTCCATCGAGTGGGCCCTGCCCTCGTGCGTATTGGCCAGCCTGTGGAAGGGCTTTGGCTACAACGCCATGCTCTTTCTCATCGGCATGTACAACATCAATCGCGAGCTGTACGAGGCCGCCGCTCTGGATGGGGCCGGTCGCTTCAAGCAGATGTGGTACATCACCATCCCGCTCCTCAAGCCGATCTTCACCCTGGTTCTGGTCCTGTCGGCGGGCATCTGGAGCGCCACCGAGCAAGTCATGCTCCTCACCAACGGCGGGCCGGCGGAAAGCACGATGACCCTGGGCCTCTACCTCTATCGCGTGGCATTCACCTGGGGCGACATGCGCATGGGCTATGCGGCGGCGATGAATCTGGTGGTGGGCCTGATCAGCATGGGCATGGCGGCGCTGGTATTCAAGCTGATGCGCACAGAAAGGGCCTGACGATGAACTCCTCAACCCAAATGGAGATCCCGCTTGCCGAGCGGCGCCTGGAGTTCGGGCGGCGGTGGCTCTTGCGCATCCGGGCGCGACTGGGGCGGCTCGTCGCCCATGCCGTCATGCTGGTCGTGAGCCTGGCCTGCCTCTTGCCCCTGATCTGGATCACCTCGTCGTCCTTCAAGCCCAAGCAGGAGCTGTACGCGGCCATCCCGAGCCTTTTCCCTCGGCAGTGGACTCTGCTCAACTGGGAGTGGTGCATCTCGATCATGGGGCCAGTGCTCAACTACCTGAAGAATAGCTGCATCATCACCTTCGGCGGCATGGGCGTGCAGATCGCCGCGGCCACGCTCGCGGGGTTCGCCTTCGCCCGGCTCGAGTTCAAGGGGCGCGATCTGCTATTCTACCTGCTGTTGGGACTCATGTTCCTGCCGCGCGCGGGAGGACTCATGGCGGCGTACGAGATGATGCACTTTCTGCATCTGCGCAACAGCTACCTCGGGCTGATCCTGGCTCACGGCGCCAGCTTGAGCGTGCCGGTGTTCATCATGCGTCAGTCGTTCCTGGCCATCCCGCGCGAGCTGGAGGACTCGGCTGTCATCGACGGCGCCAGCACGCTGGAGCTCCTGTGGCACATCGCCCTGCCGATGGGCAGCGCCGGCGTCGTGATCATCGCCATTTTCGCCTTTGTGGCCATCTGGGGCGACTATCTCTTTACCTGGACGATGCTCGACTCGCAAAAGCTCTACACCGTGGCCGTGGGGATCACCTCCACCATCGGCTGGTCGGCCGAGTTCCAGCGTCACCAGATCTCCACCTATGGCGCCAACTCGGCGGCCTATCTGATCTCAATGCTGCCGGTGATCATCGTCTTTGTGGCCCTGCAGCGCTGGTTCATCCGCGGCCTCACCGAGGGCATCCTCAAGCTCTGAGGTTGTCTTGTTTTGCACCACCGACGGGGCGCCGACGGCCGAGGCCGGCCCACCCCGTCTCACTCCCTTCACCAGCGCATGGCCCCTGGCCGATTGCCGTCGATCACACCACAGCTGCCGTCGAGGGTCAGCTCTTGGGCGAGCATCATCTGGGCCCCTTTGGCCGCGAGGCGTGACGGCCTGGCCGAGAATCCGGACAGCGGCGCCTGGATCGAAGACACGTCGACGCACCCGCGCTCCCCTCTCCATCATTGCCGCTCCGCGCTCTCGAGCCCTCTAGAGATCCGCCCAATAACGCCAAGGGTCTTTTGAACAGCTCTGAACTTGGTGAACGAGATCGAAACTCCAACTACGCCTCCATCCGGATGACCACCTTCAGCCCGCGCTGTTCGCGCACGATATCAAAGCCCTCTTTGACCCGCTCCAGCGG
>JAFGLK010000202.1 GCA_016928125.1 Anaerolineae bacterium | reverse complement strand
TAGCCATGCCGGGCAAAGTAGCGCCCCTCGTTGGTGCGGCCTTCCTTGTCGTAGGGCGTGCGCTCCAGCACCACGGGGTAGCGCCCCGGAGCAACCTGCCCCTCGATGGCTGGCAGGTAGAGGTCGGCGGCCAGCGTGATGCCATCCCGCATGGGCACGCGCACGTTCTTCTGGACCACCACGTCATAGGCTTGCCACGAGCCCCCGGGCATCCCGCTCATCACTCCACCTCCCTTTGACTCGTCTTGCCGCTCGCTTGCGCGAATGCCGCTACGCTACTCCGAATCGTCACCGCTTGTCAACTCGCCCCCGCACCCACAGGGCGGCGCCCCCCACGGGATCGCCCTGTGCCGATGGACTGGCACGCAGCCTCCAATCAGGTTAGAATCCTGAGCGTGTCCAATCGCTCCGGCCACCCATCAGGAGCAATGGCCCATGGCCAAAACAGCAAACGGGCCTACGGCCCGGCCCAACGTCATCCTCGTCATGACGGACGACCAAGGCTATGGCGATTTGGGCTGCACCGGCAATCCCTGGATCCAGACCCCCCACATCGATGCTTTCCACGACGTGGCTTTCCGACTGATCGATTTCCACGTCTCGCCCCTGTGCACGCCGACGCGCGGCGCCCTGATGACCGGCCGACGACCGGTGCGCAACGGGGCCTGGGCCACTTGCTGGGGACGCTCGATCCTGCGTCGCTCCGAGACTACGATGGCGGATATCTTTGCCGCGAACGGCTATGCCACGGCCATGTTCGGCAAGTGGCACCTGGGCGACAACTATCCCTATCGGCCCTTCGATCGCGGGTTTGGACATGTGGTGGCGCACAAAGGCGGGGGCGTGGGTCAGACGCCCGACTTTTGGGGCAACAACTATTTCGATGACACCTACTTTCACAACGGCGAGCCGGTAGACCACGCGGGCTATTGCACGGACGTTTGGTTTGATGAGGCGCTGGCCTTCATCAGGGAGCACCACGAGCGGCCCTTCTTTGTCTATCTGGCCACCAACGCCCCGCATAGCCCGTATCTGGTGGCCGAGCACTACAAACGCCCCTATCGGAACAACCCCGAGGTCCCCGAGCCAGCGTTTTACGGGATGATTGCCAACATCGATGAGAACCTAGGCCGCTTGCGCCAGGAGCTGGCCGAGATGGGGCTCGAGGAGAACACGATCCTGATCTTTATGACCGACAATGGCTCCTCGGACGGCTGTACTGTAGATGGCGATGGCTTTGTAACCAGCGGGTACAACGCCGGCATGCGCGGCAAAAAGGGCTCCTACTATGACGGCGGCCACCGCGTGCCCTTCTTCCTGCGCTGGCCTGCGGGCGGGATGCAGGGCGGCCGGGATATCGATGAGATGGCGCTGCACATCGATCTCTTGCCTACCTTGATCGAGCTCTGCGAACTGGAGCCGCCCGTGGCGGTGCGTTTCGATGGGATGAGCCTCGCGCCCGTGCTGCGCGGCGCGTGCGAGCGCTTGCCCGACGATCGGGTGCATTTCCTGCAGATCCGTCAGTACACCGAGCCTCCGGAAAAGTGGACCAACGCCGTGATGACCCGCCGTTGGCGCCTGGTGCATGGGCGCGAGCTCTATGACATTCGGGCCGATCCGGAACAACGCCATGACATCGCGGAGCGCTACCCTGAGGTGGTTGCGCGGCTCCGGGCGGCGCATGAGGCCTGGTGGACCGAGATCGTCCCAGGGTTGGACGCTTACTGCCCCATCTCGCTGGGCAACGACGCCGAGAACCCCACTCGGCTGAACGCCATGGATGTGATGGGCGATGTGGCTTGGCATCAGACGCACATCGTCTTGGCTCAAAAGAGCACTGGCCGCTGGACGGTGGATGTGGAGCAGACCGGGCGCTACCGCTTCTCGCTGCGCCGCTGGCCAGCGGAGCTGGATCTGCCCATCGAGGGCTGCGTCTCGCCTGAGGAGGCCAGGCGGCACATCTATGCCTCGCCAGAGGGAGAATGCCACGCCATCGCTCCAACTCAGGCCTTGCTGGGCCTCTTTGGTCAGGAGTGGGTTCAGTCTGTCGAGCGCGCCGCACGAGAGGTGTGCTTTGAACTATCGCTCAACCAGACGGGCGTCACCGTGCTGGATGCCTGGTTCCTGGAAGCCGACGGCGAACGACGCGGGGCATACTATGTCTACGTGGAGAGACTCTAGCCGGACCAAGAGCCGCACCATTCCGACAAGACAACCGAGCGCACACCGAACCCGATCGTCGCCAGCCCGGCGACCTGGCACCGTCACCACATAGCATACGAGGAGAAACCATGAAGATCACTGGCGTACGAGTAGATCATGTTGAGTGGGAGCGTGGACCGTACCACTGGCGCGACGAGATCATGCCCAATGGCCCCACCGGTCAAGCGGCGCTGTTGCGCATCCTGACGGACGAAGGCATCGAGGGCTGGGCCCCTTATCGCGGTGGGGCCAGCCTCGCCGAGATCACGTATCAGCTCGTGGGCGAGGATCCGCTGAACCGGGAGCGCATCTGGCAAAAGTTCTGGCGCAATCTCAGAACCTCCATGCTGGGCCATGCTATCGGCTCCGTGGATTGCGCCCTGTGGGATCTCTTTGGCAAGCTCAGCGATCAGCCTGTCTATCGGCTCTTGGGCGGTATGCGCGACCGCATTCCCGCCTATGCCAGCACGGTGACCCTCGATTCTCTGGATGAGTTCATGGCCCTGGCCGATGAGTGTCTGGCCAAGGGTTACAAGGCCATCAAACTGCATGCCTGGGGCCGCCTGGAGGAGGACGCCGCGCTATGCCGCGCCCTGCGGCAGCGGGTGGGGGACGAGATCGCGCTGATGTACGACGCCTCCAGCATGTTCAACATCTACGAGGATGCGGTCTGGTTCGGGCGTCAGTTGGAGGAGCAGGGCTTTTACTGGTACGAGGAGCCGGCGGATCACTTTAACATGACCCTCCTCGCTCGCCTCACCCAAGAGCTCACCATTCCGGTGGCGGTGGCGGAGGCGTCCCACGGCGGCCCGTGGGACGCCCTGGCCCACATCCGCGCTGGCGCGGGGGACATCATCCTCACCGGGCCTCTCGATCTCTACAAGGGCGGCTTTACGGGTGTGATGAAGACGGCCCATATCTGCGAGGGATATGGCATCATGTGCGCCATGCACGGGGGCTCGATCGCCAGTCTGCACGCCGCGCTGGCCATCTACAACACCAGGTATTTCGAGCGCCTGGTGCCCGAGAGCTACTATACGCCCCCCGGCATCCGCGATGCCTCCACCGAGATCGACAGCGAGGGCTATGCGCAGGCGTGGGACCTGCCCGGCCTCGGGATCCAGGTGGATTGGGAGTGGGTCAAGGCGCACACCGTCCAGGTCGAGGAATAGGACGATGAAGATCACCCGGGCCACGCCCTATCTCACCCTGGACGGCCGCAACTCGGCGCTCTTCCTGGTCCTCGAGACCGACTCCGGGATCAGAGGCTACGGAGAGGGCACCAACCACTTTATTCCGCAGGCCCCTTGGGGGCTGCTCAAGGATCTGTGTCCCTACCTGATTGGCCAGGATCCTGAGCGGATCGAGTATCTGTGGCAGATGTGCTACCGACGTCTCTTCTATCGCGGCGGGCCGGCGACCGGTGCGGCCCTCAGCGCCATCGATATGGCGCTGTGGGACATCAAGGGCAAAGCGCACGACATGCCGGTCTACCAGCTGTTGGGCGGTTTGGCGCGCGACAAGGTCCGGCTCTACGGCCATGTCACCGGCAAGACCGCCGCCGAGGCAGCCGCCCAGGCCAGGGAGCGCGTGGCCCGCGGCATCACCGCCATTCGCTTTCGCGCCTTCCATAGCTACGATGCCCAGGGCCTTCACGACCATCGCTTGGCCATGCGCCAGCAGATCGAGTATCTGGCGGCCCTTCGCGACGCCGTCGGCGACGACGTGGACCTGATCGTCGAGTGCCATGGGCGCTATGATCCGGAATGGGCGGTCAAGCTGGCGCACGAGATCGAGCCGTTCCGGCCCTTTATGCTCGAGGATCCGATTCGGCACGAGAACCCCCATGCTCTGGCCCAATTGCGTCAGCACACCCGGGTGCCCCTGGCCACCGGCGAACGCTATCACGACAAGTGGGATTTCAGCGATCTGATCGTCCATCGCTATGTGGACTATTTGCGGCCGGATGTATGCCACTGTGGCGGCCTGACCGAGATGCGCAAGATCGCCGCCCTGGGCGAGGCCTTTCTGGTGAACCTCATCCCGCACAACAACGCGGGCCCGCTGGGCACGGCCGCCTCGCTGCACGTCTCGTTGGCCCTCAACAACGTGGTGCTGATGGAGGCCCCCTTTGTCAACTACGACGCGGAGACCGATGTGGTCGGCCCCTATCCTCAAGTCGTGGACGGCTATGCTCTGCCACTGGAGGGCCCCGGCCTGGGCATCGACCTCGACGAGGCCATGGCGGCCTCTCGGCCCTTTGTCGCAAGCGTGCAGCCAGAGTTGCGCGCCCTCGACGGCTCGGTGCGTGATTTCTGATCGGGCCCATCGGGCGTCGCGCCCCCACGCGTGCTTTGACGCAGCCGCGCCCCGATGTATAATCGGCCTGCTCATCGCCCGCGAGCCTTGTCGATCCACGCGATCAGCATGAGGATGAGCGCCGAGGGGGTTGCGCCAGCCGGTTGCCTCGCGGAGAGCCGCGGGCCTGAGGGGGAAGAGTGCATCGCCGAGATCGACTCTCCGATCTAGCCATCGTCACGATACTCCTTGGCCTGGCGATGGCATTTTTCTGGCCCGTGACCCTCGGCGGCAAGACGCTCCTTCCTGCCGATAACGTCTTCCAGTGGGAGCCCTGGCGTAGCTACGCCGAGCAGGTCGGAATCGGCACCCCGCATAACGCGCTCCTGAGCGACCTATACCTCGAGAACTATGCCTGGAAGCGGTTCATTGTTCAGTCGCTGCGGAGCAGAGAGATCCCCCTCTGGAACCCCTATATCTTTGCCGGCACGCCCTTTCTGGCGGCGGGTCAGCACTCGGCGCTCTATCCCCTGAGCGTCATCTTTTACGTCCTGCCCTTGCCTGCCGCGTACGGATGGTTCGCTGCGCTTCATCTCTTTCTGGCTGGGCTATTCACGTACATCCTGGCCCGCACGCTGCGGCTGAGCCGGACAGGAAGCACATTGGCCGCCATCGCCTTTATGTTCAGCGGGTTTATCGTGATCCGCAACGTATTCCCCATGATCGTGGCGGCGGCGGTATGGCTTCCTCTGGTCCTGACTAGTATCGAGCGCCTGATCCGTCGGGCGGAGGCCGGTGAGACTTTCTTCGTGCCCTATGTCCCGCCCCTGGCCTTGGGAGCGGTCTCGCTGGGCATGTCCTTTCTGGCCGGACACCCTGAGATGTATTATTACGTGGCACTTACCTCGGCCGCCTATGCCCTGTGGCGCCTGGCCAGCTTGATCAGACGCACGCGCTCCTGGCGCCTGTTCGGCATCGCAACGGGGGCGCTGGTGTTGATGGCTCTACTAGGCATCGGCCTTGCAGCGGCCCAGTGGCTGCCTCTGCTGGAGCTGGTGCGCCACAGCTTTCGGACCTCGGGTGCCACATTTCAAGAGGTGCTGGGTTGGGCCTACCCGCCGCGGCGCGTGATCGCCTTGCTCGTGCCCGATTTCTTCGGCAACCCCTCGCATCACGCCTACCTCGATCTGTTCACAGGCCGTCTCGTCCCTGTCAGGGTCAACGCCCTGGGAGAGCATATCGACACTATCTACTGGGGCATCAAGAACTACGTCGAGGGGGCCAGTTATGTGGGCACCCTCACCGTCGTACTGGCTACGGTGGCCGTCTTCCGCCGGCGCGGCCCGCGCCTCGGATTCCTGGTCTTGTTGGCTGTCCTGTCTTTGCTGTTTGCTTTCGGCTCGCCACTCTACATTCTGATATACAAGTTGCCGGGATTGAATCAGGTTCACTCGCCCTTTCGCTGGGTCTATGTCTATAGTCTGGCCATGGCCCTGCTGGCCGGCAGTGGCGCCGATAGCCTGTCACGCACAGGCGATTCAGGGCGCCGTGAGAGGGTGCTCCGGCGAGTGTTCGACGCAGTGGCGTTTCGCGGGGTGCCGATGGCTGCCCTGATCGTGGGGGCCGGCATCCTGGCCATCTTGGTCCTCAGTCTGATCTTCAGAGAGCAAGCCGCCGGCCTGTGCGAACAGGCTATACAGCGACTGGCCCTCGCCCCTCAAGCCTACGCCGATGGGCGCATCTTCCATGCCTACCAGTTCCGCAACCTGGCGATCTTTGGGGTTGCTCTGGTGCTCAGCGGTGCGCTCTTGCTCCTGAGGCGTCGGTTGGGTCGAAGCGGGCTCTGGGGCGCGCTGGCCAGCCTCGTCCTCGTGGCCGAGCTGTTTGTCATCGGACGCGGTTTCTTTCCCCGTGTCGAGAGCGGTCTGGTCGGCTACAAGACGCCAGCCATCGCGTATCTCACGGCCGATCCGGAGCTCTTTCGCATCACCACCTATGTCGGCGCCGAAGACAAGACCCTGAATGCCAACGCAGGCATGTTCTATGACCTGTACGATATCAGAGGCTATGACTCGATCATCCCCAAGCAGTATGTCGAGTATATGAGCCTGATCCAGGAACAGGGTGAACTGGCCTACAATCGGATTGCCCCTCTCTCGGCGCGCCACCCTGAGGCCCTCGAATCGCCGCTGCTCGACTTGCTGAACGTCAAGTATGTCCTGACGGCCAAGGAGAACACCATCGCGGCCCGCGGCTACAGCCTGGTCTATGAAGGAGAGATTCGCATCTACCGCAACGAGGAGGTCCTACCACGGGCCTTCCTGGTGCCTCAGGCGGAGGTGATCCCCGATCCCGAGGCGCGACGAGCGGCGCTGCGCCACCTCGATCCCCGTCAAGTAGTGATTCTCGAGGAGGAACCTGAAGGGGGCCTGACACAAGCAAGGCCATCCGAATGGAACCCAAGGATCGAGGGCATCACCTACACGCCCAACGAGGTGACGATCAGCTTGCAAACGCCCTCGGCCGGATTCCTGGTGCTGGGGGACAGCTACTTTGAAGATTGGCTGGCCTTCCTCCGGCCCGCCGATGCGGTCGAGCTGGAACTCGCGGAACAGGCCCTGAAGATCTACCGAGCCGACGGCAATTTCCGCGCCGTCCAGATCCCGGCCGGGCGGCACGTGGTGCGCTTGAAATACTCGCCCTCCTCGGTCAAGTTCGGCCTCTACATCAGCTTTCTGGCCGTTACGGTTCTGGCCTTGGCTCTGGGCCTGTGGATCTGGCTTCGTTTCCGACGCGACTCACTCGACGAGATGACGGTCCAGCGGGTCACCAAGAATACCGTCGCGCCGATCACCATGAACGTGATCAACAAGATCATCGACATGGCCTTTGCCATGTTGATGCTACGCATCCTGGGACCTGTAGATGCGGGCCAATACTACCTGGCCGTCGTGGTGGTGAGCTGGTTCGATATCCTCACCAATTTCGGCCTTAACCTGCTGGTCACACGTGAGGTGTCCAAGGACAGAGAGCACGCCAACCGATATCTTTCGAACACCATCGCGCTCCGCATCGGGCTGTGGTTCGCCTCCATACCGATCCTGGCGCTCTTTTTCGGAGCACGCTCGATCGCTAGTCCGCTTCAGCCAGCTACGGTACTTGCTATCTCGCTATTCATGATAGGTCTCCTTCCGAGCAACATCTCGGCCAGCTTTTCGGCGCTCTTTAATGCCTACGAGCGCATGGAGATCCCTGCTTCGGTGACGGTGATGACCACCTTGCTCAAAGTCACCCTGGGGACCGTTGCCCTGGTGCTGCACGGCGGCTATGTCGGCCTGGCCAGCGTATCGATCGTCGTCAACCTCATCACCATGATCACACTGTACTATCTGGTGCGGGCGCATCTCTACCGCCCTCGGATCGAGTTGGACCTCTCATTCCAGCGGCGCATGCTGGTCGACTCGTATCCACTGATGATCAATTTGCTCCTGGCGACGGTCTTTTTCAAAGTCGCTGTTCTGCTGCTCGAGTGGCTTCTGAAAGATGGCCGGGTGCTGGGTTGGTACAGCACGGCCTACAAATACATCGATGCAGTGGGCCTGATTCCATCCTACTTTACCTTGGCCATCTTCCCACTCATGTCGCGCTATGCCGCGACGGCGCGAGATTCCCTGATCAAGGCCTATGTGCTGGCGATCAAGCTCTTGCTCATGGTCGCCGTACCTGGGGCGTTGATCATCTCGGCTCTATCGACCGAGTTGATCTCTGTGCTGGGCGGCTCCCAGTATCTGCCCTATGCCGCCGGCATTCTCGCGGTCATGATCTGGTACATGCCCTTTGGATTCATCAACTCTGTCACCCAGTATGTCCTGATTGCCCTTGAGCAGCAGCGCTTTATCACCCGCGCCTTTTTGCTCGCTGTGGCCTTTAATATCATCTCGAATGTGGTTCTCATCCCTTGGAAGGGCTATATCGTTTCCGCCTACATCGCCATCGCCTCTGAGATAGCTCTCCTGGTCCCTTTCTACATCGGCATCCGACGTCACCTGACGCCCTTGCCCTGGTTGCAGATCGTCTGGCGGCAGGCTGTGGCTGCGCTCCCGCTGGCGCTCCTGCTTGTTTTGCTGCCGCATCGCTATGCCCTCGGGGGGATTGTCGCGGGCCTGCTGTGCTATCTGGTCTGCATACGGCTGCTGCGCATGTTCACAGCCCGGGAGTGGGAGGCGGTGAGGCGGGTGATCCCGGCGGGGCGCCTGACCGGCAAGCTCTCAGCCTTGTGGCAACGCTATGGCTTGCAGAGGCGGCACCATCGTTCGGATATCGTCAAATAGCCGACTCTGAACCGCGCTTGGATGGGCTCCTTCTCCAGCGTGACCGCGTGAAGATAGGATCATCGGCGCGTGAACGCGATCCATGACGGGCGAGGTCTCTCGACACGGTGCCCAAAGGGGGCTATACTCACCAAGGCCAGCGCAGACAACGATTCAACACGCCATATGGGGGCAGGGTGGGTTGAAGCTCGATCTACATGTTCACACGCTGTACTCGCCTGATTCTCTGACACCTCTGGAGGACGTGCTCTTCTGGGCCAAGCGTCACGGCCTGGATGCTCTGGCGATCACCGACCACAACACGATCGAGGGCGCGCTGCGGCTGTACGAGATGGCGCGCACGCAGATCATCGTCGGGGAGGAGATTCGCACCCAGCAAGGCGAGATCACCGGTCTCTATCTGACCGAGGAGATCCCTCCTGGACTCTCATGCCACGAGACCATTGCACGCATTCGCGTACAGAACGGCATCGTGTATGTCCCACATCCCGTCGATCGCGTCAGAAGCTCTGCCATCGGGTTCAATGATCTGATGAGCATCATCGACCAGGTGGACATCATCGAAGTGCTCAATGCCCGCGTGACGTTCAGTGCGGACAATCGCCTGGCCTACGACCTGGCCAGGGCCTATCGCCTCTCTATGGGCGCCGGGAGCGATGCGCATCAGGGCTATGAGATCGGACAGGCCTTTGTCGAAATGCCTGGCGCGTGCGAGAGGGCGAGCTTCCTGACCAACCTGGCGCGATCCCATGTGGGCGGACGCATCTCCTCACCGCTCGTCCATGTCGGCAGTACCTACGCCAAGGCCGCAAAGGAATTGCGCTCCTTGTCTCTCTTTGCGAAATGATGCGCGTCCCGGTCTGATGCAGATCGATGACCTTGACATGCCTCTTCTCTTGAAAGGCGCTCAACATGCCGTTGCTGCTGCGCACCGGGCTTACCCTTTTCTCCATCGCGATGGGCGTCGTCTCTGCAGCCGGCTATGCGTGGTTGGTCTGGCGTCTCGATCGATATGAAAAGGAGCCAGTCCACTGGCTGGCCATCGCATTCTTCTGGGGAGCCGTGCCAGCCATCGCGATCTCGGCCGTTGTGGAGATCGCGTTTGACACACCGATCAGAAGCCTTTCGGGCGGCTACAGCGATCTGGTGAGCGCCAGCCTAGTCGCTCCGCCCGTCGAGGAGTTCTTCAAGGCTATCGCGCTCTGGGTCGTGTTCACTCGCGCACGCCATGAATTCGATGGCGTGCTCGACGGCATTGTGTATGGCGCGATCATCGGCTTTGGGTTCGCGATGAGCGAAAACATCGTCTACTTTTTGGGTGCTAGCGCGTTGGATGATCTGGGCCAGTGGGGCACGATCGTCTTTGGGCGAACGATGGCCTTTGGTTTCAATCACGCCATGTTCACCTCGCTAACCGGCGTCGGCTTTGGCTTGGCGCGCTATGCCCATTCGGGGCGGCGGCGTCTGGTGCTCATGGGCGCTGGCGCTTTTGCGGCGACGACGGCCCACCTGATGCACAATTTGTTCCTGCACGCTGGCGATCTCTGCATACTAAGCTTCATCGTGGACTGGCTAGGCGTGCTGGGCGTTTTTCTCATCGTCATGCTCGCCTGGGGCCGTGAGCGCGGATGGATCCAGCAACAACTGGCCGGCGAGGTCCAAGCGGGCGTGCTATCGGCGGAACTGCAGGCGAGGATCAGCTCGGGCTGGGGTCGCTGGCGGCGCGCGCTGTTGGGCACTGGTATGCCCAGGGAGCAGGCGCGCCGATGGCGGCGCCTCTTTCAGATGGCCACCGAGCTGGCATTCAAGAAACATCAGCAAGTCGTCATGTTGGGTCTAGAGGATCATAGTGAACGCATCGCAACGCTTCGAGGGCAGATCCTGGAGCTCAGACGCGAGCTCGGCGACAAGCGCGTTGCCTCGGCGGCTGTGTGTCCAAGTTGCGGACGATCTGACGGCACGGGGTCCAGCCTCTGCCCACACTGCGGCGCAGCGCTGCCTCGAGAGCGTCCAGGAGGAGAGACGAGATGAGCAACCTACGTATCGCGGTCGTTGGGGCAGGGGGGATCGCCCAAGGCTATCACCTGCCCAGTCTGCAGCGCCTACGAGAGCAAGGCGCGCCTATCGAGCTGGCTGGGTTGTGCGACCTTGATCTGGAGCGGGCACGGAGGCTGGCTGCTGATTTCGGGTTCGCGCGCATCTTTGGGGACTATCGAGCCATGCTGGATGCCTTGTCTCCCGACGCCGTATGGGTCCTGGTTCCCATTTCGGCGATGCGAGAAGTGGTGGGGTTCTTCCTTGAGCAGGGCGTGCCGACCCTGATGGAAAAGCCACCGGGCGCCAGCAGCGAGGAGACGCTCGCACTGGCCGAAATCGCGGCCGCCCAGGGTACGCCCCATCAGGTGGCCTTCAACCGACGCTATGCGCCTCTCTTGCTCAGAATGAAGGAGCTGCTCGACGAGGCGGGCCCCATGCGAGGTCTCTCGTGCCAGTTCTACCGCTACCGGCGAGGCGAGCCCGACTTTGCCTACGGCACCGGCGTCCATGGACTCGACGCGCTGCGCTTCTTGGGCGGCAGCGAGATCTGTGAGGTGCACACCCGGCCAGGCCCCCATGAGAGCGCCCAGGTGACCTTGGTCTACGAAACCGGGGTTGAGGGGATTATGGAGATGCTGCCGCGCGTCGGCATGCAAAGCGAACGCTACACCGCCCATGCTGCCGAACGCACGGTGATCGTGGATGGGGTCATCGGCTGGCTGACCCTGTTCCCGGGGTTCCTGCAATGCTTCGAGGGCGGCAAGCTGTTGCAGACCATCGACAATGCTAAAGAGGCCGCGACCACACCAGAGTGTGCTTCCCCTCAGGTGGCCGGCGGATACTATGGCGAGAGCGCGGCATTCATCCGTTGTCTGCGCGAGGGACGCACGCCCGCTCCCGACCTGGCCAGCTCATTGCGCTCCGTGCAGATCGCCGAGGCCGTGAATCAGGGCCGCAGCCTCATCTTTGCCTGAAAGAAGATTCATCGAGCGACCGTCTGGTTTTCATCTTGCGATCATGATGGGCGGGTATGATAGGGACGAAGCAGGAACTCCCGCCTGATCCATCATTTGAGGGGGACGAGATGGGTGGCCTAACGGTAGCAGCTCTGGTGATTTGTCTTGCGCTCTTGACCGTGTGGCGTTAGCGATACCGTCATTATCCCCGGCAGAGAGGCACAATGGCGTGCTTCTTCAACTTCCGGGGGTCTCCGCTCTGACGCGGCTCGCCCGGGAGTCGAGGTCATGGCGCAGATAGGGAGGCGCGCAGTTCTGGCGCCTCCCTTTTCGTTTGTCGTAGAGGCATATCGCCGCCAAAGGGGTCAAACGGTGTCCGCTGATGATCTCGTCCGGATCACCCTCGCTCCCACTCCACCTTGAGTCTGGCCCCCACTCCACGCTCGTAATACTCGACGGTGATCCGGTAAGAGCTCGCATCGAGGTCGATGCTGCGCTCATAGGTGGTGCCGGGCGACTCGTGCCACTCGTCGATCAGCAGTACGTCGTCGACATAGAGACGCACACCATCATCCGCACGCACCCGAAAACGGTGGCGCCCTTCGCTGAAATAGGCGGTGCGTGTCCAGCGCGCGGAAAAACCGTCCACCGGCAACCTCTCATCAGGCGAGCCCTGCCCCCAGTCAAAGGAGAGTTTGTCGTCCGCCCGCACGAGGACGGGCGCTCCCTCCAAATCGGGGTTGGCGTAGTAGACGCCGATCCACCGATCCAGATCGATCAATCGCTCCCAATCGACCTCGATCACAGCCTCGGATGTGTCCTCAAAGTACTCGACGCGCACGTTGTGCTCACCCTCGTCCAGCCAGATATAGCCCTCAAAGGCCGTGACAGCCCCTCGTCGCCATTCGTCAATGACCGGCGCATCATCTACCCAGATGCGCACGCCGTCATCCACGTGCGCCCTGAAGCGATAGGCTCCTTCCGTGAAATAGAGCCGACGTGTCCAGCGCACAGAGAAATAGTCCCGGGGAAAGCCCAGAAAAGGACGACCCGTGCCCCAGTCGAAATCGATCTCATCCTCGCTGCGCGCGCGTACGGGCGCACCCCGCAACTCGACGTTATCATAGTAGGCCCCGCGCCAATAGGAAGTATAGGGCTCCCAGGTGGGCGTAGGCGTGGCAGGCGACAGACCCCAGTCGAGGGCGACCTCGGCGAGGCCGCCGGCCTCGAAATACTCGAGCACGATCTCATGGCTGCCCGCCGGAACATACACATCGGCGTCGGCATCGTTGTACCCCTCGGACCAACGATCCAAAAGCAGATCGCCCGCTACCCAGAGCCGCACGCCATCGTCTGCTCGCACGGAGAAGCGGTAAGAGCCTGCGCTGAAGCGCCAGATGCGCGACCAACGCGCGCTGAAATAGTCGACGGGCACTCCAGGATCTGGGGACTCGCCACCCCAGTCGAACCGCAGCTCACGGTCGTTGCGAATCAGGGAGGGCGAACCGGACAGGCTCGTGTTAGCATAGTACTCGCCACGCCAGTCAGTGATGATCAAGGGGGTGGGCGAGGGCGTCGGCACAGCCGTCGGCGCAGACGTCGGCACAGCCGAAAGTGTCGCCGACACAGCCGCTGTTGGGATGGACGTGGGCGCTGCTGTAGCCGTGGGGCCTGCGGTGGGCAGCGGCAAGGTCGGAGGTCCAGACGGGAGATCACCAAAGGGCACCACCAGGCCCAGCAGGTCGGTCCGATACTCGTAGACCTCACCGCCGGCCTCCAGGATCACGCGCAAGCCAGGCGTCGGATAGCGATCACAGCGCGTCGTGCTGGAGGGAATGCCAAGACAGACATCCGCCCATGTGACCGAATCGACCGAGATGGGCCGGATGGCCGCCGAGGAAATGCCCAATCGTCCCGCCAAATTGGCCTGTGCCAGGGCAACCAGCCTGCCCTCTAGCTGTCGGCGCACCACGCGGTCATAGACCTGTGCAACCCAAGTGGCCAAGCGAGCCTGCTCTTCATCGTCGGGCATGCGCGTTCCGCGCCCTATCAACTGCACTCGCACAGAGACATTCTGCAACGGGTCGGGCGTGCGGCGAGAGACATAGCTAAAGGGCGCATACGCTGCCAGATAGCCCTCATACGCGGCAAACTCGGCGGCCGTGAGTGTGGCGACCTGCAAAGGTTGATCGCAGCGTCCATACCATATAGAGCCCTGGGCATCGATCCGCAACTGTTGGCAGAGGCCCGCGATGGTATTCTCGCTCTGCCACACCAAAGAGGGTTCCGCCACAGGTGGGCGCGGGATCGGTTCGGTGCTCTCCCTGGGGGTGAAGGTCGGTCTGGGCTGCATCGTTCTCGTCGGCAAGGTCGCGATCGGGCTCGGCCGAGTGGCGATCATATCTCGTACCGGTCTCCATGCCAGTAGACCCAGCACAAGAGTGAAGGCCAACCCCAAGACGAACCAGAGTACACGCCCGAATTCACGTTTCATGGCGATCGCTTATCCCGCTTCTCGACGGGCCTCGATGCTGTTGATGAGGCATATGG
>JAFGLK010000201.1 GCA_016928125.1 Anaerolineae bacterium | reverse complement strand
TGCAACGTCGAGTGCGCCGGGGCCACGTTGGGCGTCCGGAGCTGGGAGGAGACATGGGCGCGGGTGCAGCATGGCTGGCAGCGCCTGCCCGGCTGCCCTGATGGGGTCGGCTGGAGCTGGAGCTCGCAGGGACAGGTCTGGCGCGGGCCCAGAGACGGAAGAACATGATCTCGGCGCATCAGCGAAGGACGCTGGGCACCATGCTCGCCCAGTCGCGGCCATCGGTCAGCACGTAGGCGTGAACCTTGGGGAATTCGCCGCCGCTTGGCAGAAAGAAGAGAGTCTCCTCAAGCACGGCGAAACCGGCACCAGCCAGCGGACCTTCCTGGGGCTTGACGCCATCGCTGTGATGACGCACGAGCAGGGAAAGCGTGGCTGGATCGATGACGTCGAGCACGCTCCTACCATTGCTGTCAATGCCCGCACATAACAGCGACCCCCGTGCGGTTTCCATGTCGCGATACGCCGCGCCCGTCGCCAGGGGAGCCCGTCGCAGTTCCTCGCCCGCGCGACTCCACGCAAGGATCAGAGAGGCGCCTTCGTTCACGCCATACAGGCGAGCATCTGGCCCCTCGGCGATGGCCGCAATACGCTCGGGAACAACCCAGCGGGTCTGAACCTCGAGAGTGACTGGATCGATCCCCAGGATCACGCTCGTCGTCACAGAGGCATCGGCCACCACGGGCACCCAAAGCAGGTCCGAACCCAGCTGAAGGCCACCCAACTGATAGTGGCCGCTGTCCTCGATGGTCCGCATTTGGGCGATCGTGTAGCTGTCTCGATGAACCTGGTAGAGGGTGCTAGTCTTGGCCTTCGGGTCATTGCCTGAGACATAGAAAAAGCTCTCTGTCGCGGCCAGACCCCGCGCTTCAGGTATCGGGAACATGAGCGGACGGCTCACCTCGAGCACTAGCCCTTCGATGCCTTCGGCCTCTGGCTCAGGTAGGGGGGGCAGGGTTGGCGTGCCTGAATCGGGGGCCAGTTTTTCCTTCACCTTGCCAAGCACGGGCACCTGGAGGAGCTGCCGCAGCGAGTTTCCAGAGGCGGATGGCGTTTGCTGCGCTTCCGGCCCTCCATCCAGCAGGCGACGCGCAAGGCCGCCAACGACGGCGATCAGCACGATCAAGACGACCATCTGTACCAGACAGCTCTTGCCTTTCACGGCTTGCCCCTTGATCGGCGCGGCCCGGGCCTGTGACCGCGGCATGTGATACGCATTCGTCTAGCTGGCTGCATGCTGACCCCACACGGCGCGCCGCGCTTTGAGACGAGTTTCAACCTCTCCCCTGCGCCATTCTAGCACATCAGCCCGTTGTTTCAAGTCGAGGCGCATTGCCTGCTGAATCGAGTCGTGGCGGATCCGGCAGGCGGCGCCATCCTTACGCAGTTCGAGCCGCTACTCGCACCGTTCTCGCATCACGTATGCAACTTGACCAGGCTCGATCTCTATTGCATAATGGGCGCACATTTCGCATCATGATGTTGCGGATGTGGGCAGAATTGGCGGATACGACTTTTTCTCCCTGTTTCCTTGGCGAGCGGCTGGGTTGATGAAAGCTCGGGTCTGTCAGTTGCCGGACTTTTTCGGTGGATGCGCAGGGCTGACTGCCGAGCCTTGGCCTCCAGGGGGTTGCGCCGAGCGCGACAAAGCTGCAAGGGAAGGAAAGCATGGGAACTAGGTTGTACGTCGGGAATCTGGCCTACAGCACGACTGAGGCGGAGCTCGCAGAGTTCTTTGCGCAGGTCGGGGATGTGGTTGAGGCGCGCATCGTGACCGATCGTGAAACCGGACGATCGCGCGGTTTCGGGTTTGTGGAGATGGATAGTGAGGATGCGGCCCAGGCCTGCATTGAGCAGCTCAATGGCCAGTCTCTGGGCGGCCGCACGCTGAGGGTGAATGAGGCGCGTCCGCGCCCCTCGCGTCCGCCGCGCGAAGATAGGTGGTAGTGAGGCCAGCGCAGCGCTGAGAGCTGCTCGCCCCTCATTGCGCTTGCGTCAGACCGCACAATGGAGCCGTGTCTCGCAAAGTATGGCGAGACGCGGCTTTTTCGCGCCGAGGGACCGGTGCCTTGGCTGCCTCTTCTCAGATCATCAGCCGCTGCGCGTGCGAGGCTCCCGTTTTGGTCGTGTGTTGGGCAAGTGGGAGCGTTGCGGGCTGGATGATCTGGCCGCCTACAGCCTACGCGGATGCGACGGCAGCCCGTCGTGGCCAGGAGGGCCGGGCCGGGCCGTCCGTGTGCCTGACTGCCGCTGGTCGGTATCTTGGCGAAAGCTGGCCCATGCCGTTCCTGCGGAGAGTGATCCTGGCTGCCCTCTGGTTGGCAAGTGGCCGAAGGGGGCCAATAGGGATGGCCCTCTGGCCTTGGCTGGTCTGGCTCTGGCAGGGCATCGGCGTTCTGCTGCCAAGGGTGGCTTGCCAACCGGAGTGGGTGCTGACCCACCGCGTAGGGCGCATGGGTGAACGTCTCTTGCTGTGGGGCTATGTGGCGCTCGCTCTGAGTCGCAGGACAGACGCGCGGCCCTCATCAGCGCGCCATCCTCTGGGGCGATCAGATCAGGTCTCCTCTCACAGCCTATGGCTGCTCTGTGCCGATCCCTGGAGAGTGTCCCCAATGCGTGACGCTCCCGCTTTGCCCATCGTGCCCAGAGCTTGGGTGTGGTATAATGGGGCCACGCGCAACTGCGGCAGCGACAAAGGGGTAGCCATGATCCAGTGTGTTGATCTCGATCGAGTGCGGGAGTTCTGCCGGGAGGAGCCCGTGCGCTACCGACACATCCTGCACCAGGCCGATTCGCCCTGCCCCGAATTGGACGAGGCCATGCTGGCGGCTGGCGTCCTCGGCGGGCCGGCTGCGTTCTTTGCCGATGCGTGCGAGTCTATCTCAGTGCTCGCTTGCGTGAGCGGCCAAGTCCTTCAGCTCGAGGGGGCCGTGGCCGCCTCGCAGCGGGCCGAACTGACGGCCTGGTGTCGGGAGCTCGCGCCGAAATGCGCGATCACGACCAGTGCCGACCTCAAAGGGCTTCTCACCCAAGCGCTGGATATCAGCGAGCCCGAGCGTTGGCAGCGCAACGGTGAATACACGGTCACGGAGGATGAGCTAACCCCGCGCATCACGCGACCGGTGCGCACGCTGATGGCGGCGGACCGCCCGATGTGGCAAGATTTCATCCAGCGCCACCCTCGCGAGCCGCTCATCTGGCCCGGCCTTGGTGGCAGTGGAGCGGGTGTGCGCGATTTCGAGCTCATGGCTCAGGGACTGCCTGTGGACGTCTATGTCACCGAGTGGGAGGGCGAGATCACCGGCGTGCTCACCGTTCGTCCGTTGACCCGGATGTGCGACGAGGTCTCGATGATGTTTGTGGATCAGGAACACCGGCGCCGTGGAAACGCGCATAGTCTGCTCTCTGAGGCCACCCACGACATCTTTGGCCGGGGTCGCATGCCCGGCTATTCGGCCCAAGGCAATCGTACAGAGCTGGTGCAGATGCTGAGCGCCCTGGGTTATGTGTTCATCACCTACAGGTGGATCGCCGATCTGACCTGACCTGGCAACTGCCTGTTGGCCCTCGCGGATCCCGAGATGCGGCTGGAGAGAGACGGGGTCATGCTCGATACGACATCGCGCCGCTGGGTGCAGAAAGCGCTGGCCGGCCTTGGCCTGGCGTTCTGGGTGTTGCTGGCGGCTCAGTGTGGGCCGACTAACCCATCCCCCACGCCGACGTTGGCGCCAGCCTTCCAAACGCTCTTTGCCGCTACGCCTATTCCCAGTCAACTCGCGCTATCTCTCCATCGCCCATCCGACACACCTGCGCCGAATCTTGGCCCTGCGCGGTCTGCATACCCACAGCCTTTGGCAACGACGGTGCCCACCTTCACTCCGCTGCCCAAGCCCTCTCTCACACCCTCCCCATCCCCGACCATCACATTGACGCCCTCAGCAACGCCCACGAATACAGAGATCCCCACACCCACGATGACGTGGACGCCTACGGATACGCCCACGCCACGCCCCACCGCCACGCCCACGATGGTCTACTCGCTGGTGAACAAGGGCATCCGCCTGATGACGGTTCGTCAGCCGGTGCTCAAGGGCCAGGTGCGCGACGCGCAGGGACGGCTGATCACCGATGGACGGGCCAGCGTTGGGGTGAGCATCAATGGCATCTACCGTGACACCGAGTGGTTCCGAAATCCCCAGCCCACCAACGTGGAGGGCTGGTACGAGATCTATGTCTCACCGGGGCAGGATGTGCGCATCGTCAAGTTCTTTTTGGACGGCGAGGAAGTGGCCTTGGACGATACCTCACCCGTCTGGTATGCCCAAGATCGCGAGTGGTGGTACGTGGACATCCGCGAAGGGTTGGGGCCCTTCACCGATGATCCGGCGGTGGTGGAGGTCACGCGATGGGCTGCCGAGACGGCCACCGCGCAGCCGACACCGACCACCACGCCTGACTCGGCCATTGTGTTCGATCTGGTGGACAACGGGGTTCGCGACATCACGGTGAGCAATCCAGTGGTCAAGGGGCAGGTCTTTGACCGGGATGGCAACATCATTGCCAACGGCCGCGCCAGTGTGGGTGTGACCATCAACGGCGAGTACAGCAGCTCCGACGAGTTCCGCAATCCCCAGCCCACCAACGTGGATGGCTGGTACGAGATCTATGTCTCGCCTTGGCAGGTTGTGCGGATCGTGAGGCTCTTCATCGATGATCGGGAAGTGACGCTGGTGGGGGCCAGTCGCTATTGGACAGCTCAGAGCCGCCAGTGGTGGCATGTGGACCTGCGCCAGCGCTAGCGGCAGAGCAACAGCCTGCCCGACCGCGCGCAACTTGCCCATAATCTGCAAGACTCTCTGCTGAGCTCGCCGGTGTAGGTAGGTTTTCCTGGTTTTGGCGATGCGCGCGCCTGCGCGCGACCACAACCTGTGGGCATCCAAGCCGTCTAGACGCCTACATGTAGTGAGGTTCAGCCCTTGATCTCAGCCGATGCGTTGCGTCCGCCGCGAGGGTCTTGCGGAATCCTCGTTGGGATGGTAGAATGGCATAGGTTGTCGGAACACCGCCGGTTCATGCCTTCGGAAGCCAGTTTGGTGATCTCGCCGCCGGATGGTCTTGGCGGGGGTGATGTATCCTCCAAGGGCCTTGTCTGGCAGAGCTGTCTCCACCTCGAGACGCTGTGTGGGCCCGCCCCCTGCTATGAGCTGTCGGCGACAAGGGTCAGGGAGATCGGTCATCCGGTGGCGACCCAATACTACCAGTTGTAGGGCCACAGTCGCATAGCTTTCCCGACCGCGAGGTCGAGCCCTCGTGCTATAGTTTCTTGCGCCCTCAGAACGGCCTGGTTGGGGCGTGGCGTTTTGCTTTGGGGGGAGTCGTGTATGGATGCACAGCAGCTTTGGCGCGCAGCTCTTGGGCAGCTCGAGATGCAGCTCTCTCGCTCCAATTTCGAAACGTGGGTCAAAGATACGGACGCCGTATCGCTCGAGGATGGCGTTCTAGTCGTGGCGGTCCGGTCAGCTTACGCCAAGGACTGGCTAGAGCATCGGCTCTATCGAGACATTCATCGCGTGGTGAGCTCGATCGCCCATCAGACGGTTCAGGTGCGCTTTGTGGTAGGGCGCAACCACCGAGGAGAACCAAGCCTCGAACCGGCCCTGGACGATAGCTTGGTGCCGGAAGCAAGCCTGTTTCGGCCGATGGATCGTGGCGAGGCACACCTCAATCCCAAGTATACCTTTGGCACGTTCATTGTGGGCCAGTCTAATCGGCTGGCGCATGCGGGTTGCCTGGCTGTGGCAGAGGACCCGGGCATGGCCTACAATCCCCTTTTCGTCTATGGCGGCGTAGGCTTGGGCAAGACCCATCTCTTGCATGCCATCGGCAACCACGCCCTGGCCTCTGGCAGGCGGGTACTCTACGTCCCGGCTGAGACCTTTGCCAACGAGATGATCAACTCCATCCGCAGTCGCACCACCGAGGAGTTCCGAGCCAAATATCGCACGATCGATGTATTGTTGCTCGATGATACCCAGTTCTTGATCAGCAAGGAACGCACTCAGGAAGAGTTCTTTCACACCTTCAACAACCTGTATCACGACAATCGCCAGATCGTGCTCTCAAGCGATCGGTCCCCCAAGGCATTTGTGGGGCTGGAGGAGCGGCTGCGGTCGCGCTTTGAGTGGGGCCTGACCGCCGATATCCAGCCGCCAGACCTGGAGACACGCATGGCCATCTTGCAGGCCAAAGCCGAAACCCGTCTCGTGGTCCTCCCCAGCACGGTGTTGGAGTTCATTGCTCAACAGATCCCGAGCAATATCCGCGAGCTCGAGGGCGCGCTCAACCGTGTGCTGGCCCTCTCGCATATGATGGGCCTGCCAATGAACGTGCAGACCGCTGAGAAGGCTCTGGGCGAACTGGCCGGCGTGCCGACCAAGATCAGCATAGAGCACATTCTCCAGGAAGTGGCGGCCTATTTTGAGCTGCGCGTCGATGATCTCGTGGGCCCCAGACGTCACCGCCACATTGCACGGCCCCGCCAGATCTGCATGTATCTGGCTCGCGATCTGACGGACATGTCTCTGCCGCAGATTGGAGACGCGCTGGGCGGACGCGACCACACCACGATCATGCACGGCTGTGACAAGATCAGCGCGCTGTTTGAAAAGAGCGATGAGATGCGCCACCAGGTGCTCGAGCTCAAAACCAAGCTCTCCTCAGGCCAGCGCAGCGTAACCCCTACTCACAGCTCCAGCGCTCAGCGCGGCTAGCCGCACGATCTCGGATATCACCAGACGGTCCAAGGTGCCATTTTCGCCTTGGCCGCGCTTGTGGTATAGTCGCCCTCAACCGACTGCGAATCCGCGCCACGAGCGGCTGGCCTCCAGGGCCGAGCACCACTTGCCATGATAGCGAGGTATGTCATGCCGGATCTCCAGATTCAGAGTTTGTCCATCAGCATGGATGACCCCGAACGGCTGGACTTTTGGGGAGAGGTGGAAAACCGCACTGACACGACCCGTCGCTGGGTGCGGGTCACGTTTCGGCTATTGGATGACAACGACGGGATGATGGCCGAGAAGATGGATCTGGTCGGGCTGGAGTGGATCACGCCGGGCGCGCGGGTTCCTTTCCACATCGTGTTCGAGTCACCCCCACCAGGATGGCGTCGCTACCAGATCGAGGTCAACGATCGCCTGCACGATTTCGAGGATCCGACTGTGCCGCAGCCCCATCTGAAACTCGACGTCGAAAAGTGTCACTACCGCGAGATCGATCGAGCAGGTTTGCTGTGCAGCGTCATCGGGATGATCAGGAATCCCGGGCCAGATGCGGCCACGCATGTCAAGGTTTCAGGCACGCTCTACGGCCCGGGAGGAAATGTCGTGGGTGTGCTGAGCCCATATCTGGTGCCGAGGGGCGTCTTTGACGTCGGCGCCGAGCTGTTTTTCGAGCTCAAGTACTACGCGCTGGCCGACATTGTCGTCAACTTTATGGTCCAGGTGCAGGGACGCAAGGTGCCTCAGTCCTAGC
>JAFGLK010000200.1 GCA_016928125.1 Anaerolineae bacterium | reverse complement strand
TCACATACAGGCCGGCCTCCTTGCCGAGCATCTCGGCGGCCAATTCCTCGATACGCTGGACGGTAGGGTCCTCACCATAGACGTCGTCGCCCACCTCGGCGCGATACATGGCCTCGCGCATAGCCGGCGTGGGCAGGGTCACAGTGTCGCTGCGCAGATCGATCGGTTCCACGGGGCTCCTCCTAGTACATTTTGACCACGGCGCGATAGCTGCGCGGCTGGCGCGCCTGCAGCAGTTGGGTCTCCTCCTGATAGGCGCGGGCCTGATCCAGGTCGATGGTGCCGATGGCCACGCCGGGCTCCTCCTCCTCTAGCCGGGCATGAACCCGCCCCCGCGGCCCCACCAACATGCTCTCGCCAAAGAAAGAGTAGGTCGGCTCCTCGCCTACCCGATTGCAGGCGGCGATGAAAACCGAGTTCTCATAGGCGCGGGCAAAGGCATAGCTGCGCCACTCGTGCGCATGGGGCTTCTCCCAGCTGCCGCACACGGCGATGATCTCGGCGCCCTCCAGGGCCAGAGAGCGTGCTCCCTCTGCGAAGGCCAAGTCCCAACCGATCAGAAGGCCCACCACGCCAAAGGCGGTCTCAGCGGTCACAAAGCGATAGCCCGGCCGAAAGGCCAGCCGCTGTTCGCCTTTGAGGTGGACTTTTTGGTAATCGGCCACCACGTCGCCTTCCGGATCGATCAGCACCGCCGCCGAGTAAATTACGCTTTCCACCTTTTGCTTCTCGGCCAGGCCAAAGGCCACATGAGCGCCATATTCGGAGGCGCGCTTGCCGAGGGTGTTGACAGCGTGCTCGGTGATTCTCTCCGCCAGATCGCTGAAGCGGACACCGCACTCGTAGCCGGTGGTAGACAGCTCGGGAAAGACGATCAGATCGACCCGCTGCTGAAGGCAGACGTTCTCGATGATCTTGCACATGTCGGTCAGATTGTGCTCGACGTCTTGCAGGACGGGGCTGGTTTGGGCCAAGGCCACGGTGACTTCGCGCATCGGTGAACTCCTCTCCTCCCGTCGTCCTCAGCCCGCGCCGCTCAGGAGCGTGGCCTGGCCCAGGCGCCGGGAATAGAACATATTTTCTATCACGCAGCATACGCGAATAGGGCAAAACGGGCAAATCGCCGCGACCCGCAGCCCGAAACGGCTCTGGCCTGGCGCGGGTCGAACGGCCGAGCGCTATGATACTGGAGAAGAGGCCGGCTGCCAAGCGAGCGCGCGCTCGCCTGGGCGCATCGGCTCGGGCTAGCCGCTCTGGCGGCGAAGGCGCTCCAGGATCAGCAGGAAATCGGCCGGCAGGGGCGATGTGAGCTCGAGCGGCTCCCCTGTGATCGGATGCTTCAGGGCCAGCCTCCAGGCGTGTAGCATCTGACGCGGCGCCGGGATGCGCTGCCGCTGCGGGCCATAGATACGGTCCCCCACCACCGGATGGCCAATGGCCCCCAGGTGAACGCGCAGTTGGTGCGTGCGACCGGTGATCAAGCGGGCCTCCAACAGCGAGGCACCGCGCAACGACTCGCGCAGCGTGAACTCGGTGCGCGCATATCGCCCTCCCGACTCGAGCACCGCCATGCGCTTGCGATGCACGGGGTGCCGGCCGATGGGCGCCTCGATGGCGGCCTGGCGGCGCTCGGGAACGCCATAGACGAGCGCCAGGTAGCGCTTGTCCACCTGTCGGGCCCGGAATTGCGCCTGCAGGGCTAGCTGCACCTGGCGTGAGAGGGCCACCAACAGCACACCCGTGGTGTCGCGATCCAGACGGTGCACGATGCCCGGGCGCTGAGTATCCAGATCCGCCTCTGCCACGCTGGGGCGCTCAGCGAGCAAAGCATTGACCAGGGTATGTTGACGGTGCCCTGGTGCCGGATGCACTACCAGCCCGGCGGGCTTGTCGACGGCCAGCAGATGTTCATCCTCGTAGAGAATCGTCAGAGGCATCGACTCCGGAGCCGGAGCGCTGGGCGCTTCGGGGGGTTGCTCGATTCGCACCCGGTCGCCCGGCACCAGTCTCTGCGCGGCTTTGGCGGGGGCGTTGTTGACGGTAACCAGCCCTGCGTCGATCAGGCGGCGCACTTGAGAGCGGCTGAGCTCGGCCCGCTGCTCAGCGACATAGCGATCCAGACGGGGAGCAGGCTCCTCGACGAACCATACCAGAACGTGGGGCTGGGGTGCCTCTGGAGACACGGAGAGAGGCTACTCCTCGGGATGGACGATCGGCCCCTCGCCCACTTCCCGAGCGGGCTGTTCGTCCGCCCCGCGATCCAGGAAGAAGGCATAGTAGGCCAGCAGGGCGGTGCCCACTACGACGGCGCTGTCGGCCACGTTAAAGATCGGCCACACCCTCACATCGATGAAATCGGTCACATGGCCGCGCAACACCCGGTCGATCTGATTGCCGACCGCCCCGGCCAGTTGCAGGCCAAACGCCACGTGTAGAACCCAGCTGGCCGCGGCCAGACGGCGGTAGTAGACCACAATCAAGACGATCACCACGGCGGCCACGATCACAAACAGCCAGTTCATCCCCTTAAACAGGCCAAAGGCGACGCCCGTGTTCTCTACGTGGGTAAAGGTCAGGATCCGGCTGAGGCCGGGGATGGGATCCCAAGAGCGATTCACGGGGATGTGGGCACGCACCCACCACTTGGTGAGCTGATCCAGCGCGATCACACAGGCAGCGATCAAGAAGAGGCTGATCTGACGGAGGCCTGACCTCTGCTTCAACGGCATGCTCCCTCTCTGTATGCGACCCAGCAGCACGGGCTGCAGATGGGCCGGCGGCTCAGCCGTGCCAGTTGTTATGCTGTTCCTGCTGCTCCTGGCAGCTGAGACACAAGGCGGCGGTGGGCATGGCCTTCAGTCGGGCAACATCAATGCGCGCGCCGCAGTGGCGACAGACCCCATAGCTGCCAGCATCCATCCGCTTGAGGGCATCCTCGACCTCCGCGAGCAGACGCTTCTGGGCGTGCTGCATGCCGACGTTGCGCTCCTGTTCAAAGACCGCCGTGGCGTCATCGGCCATATGCGTGCTGTAGCCCGATCTTTCCTCGTCGGTCGTGATCTGGCTGTGTTCGATCTCCTTGGTCAGACGCCCGCGCTCTTGCTCGAGATAGTGGCGCAGGTCGGAAAGCTTGGTTGACTTGGCCTTGATCTCCATCGATCCACTCCTCTCGTCACGTCCAGCCCTGGGCTGCTATCAACTTGATTGTATGCGAATTTCAGCAAAAGGCAACCGCCAGGCTACGGCGGCGCCCAGAGGGTCAGGCGCGATGCGCCGCGATCAGTTCGGCGTTGAGCTGATGGCCAAGCCCGGGCCCCTCGGGCAGTTGCAGGTAGCCCCCTTCGATGCGCTCGGCGGGCTGGATCAGCTCGGCGCGCCAGGGCACCTCGCCCCAGGCGAACTCCAGGATCAGGAAGTTGGTCAGCGTGCTCACCAGCTGGGCGCTGGCTGCGGCCGCCACGGGCCCGGAGGGGTTGTGGGGCGCCACCAAGAGCTTGTGCATCCGCGCAGCGCCCGCAACGCGCTTCAGCTCCAGCAGGCCGCCAACATGCTTTACATCGGGCATGATCACGTCCACCACGGGGTGCGAAAGAAACGGCGTGAAACCCTCGACGCCAAAAACGCTTTCCGCCGACGCGGTGGGCATACTGACCGCCGCAGTCACCCGGGCGAGCTCCTCGGGGTAGATATGAGGCACCGGCTCCTCGTACCAGAAAAGGTTGTAGGGCTCAAGCGCGCGCGCCACCAAGATGGCCTCCGAGGCCTCCATGCGGCCATGGCAGTCCACCAGCAGTTCGACCTCGTCGCCGATGGCGGCGCGCACGGCGGCTACGCGCTCTACGCCGGGGCCCCATGCGGCGCCCGGGCCGGAACGCACATGATCGGGCCCGCGCAGTTCATCAAAAGGGGCCAGCTTGACCGCGGCGAACCCCTCGGCCACGGCCTGGGCCGCGGCGCGCGCAAAGCCGGCCGGGCTGCGATCCGTCACATGTCGATTGATGTTGGCATAGAGGCGCACTTGGTCGCGCACCTGGCCGCCCAGCAGCGTGCGGATCGGGACCCCGAGATACTGCCCCATGATGTCCCACAGGGCCTGCTCGATCCCGCTAAGGACCGTGTTCGCCACGCGGCCGGCGTGCCGGTTGGCGAGGTCGGCCCAAATGGCCTCGATGCGCAGCGGGTCTTGGCCCACCAGGCGCTGCTCGTAGACTTCAAGCTGGGCCATTGCCAACCCGTCGTTCATGTTGTGGCTGGCCTCGCCCAAGCCCGCCAGGCCCTCATCGGTATGGACGAGCACAAACAGCCAGTTGCCACGGTGATTGACCTTCACCAGGACGGGCTCGATCGATCTGATCTGCATCGGTGAGGATCCTCCTTCGGATATCTGGTGGTCGCTGACCTGCGCCCGGACGCTGGTAGCACCGCGTCGCTGCGAGTATAATGCGTTCGGACGCGGCCGCAAAAAAGCCTCGCCATCCCGGCCTGGTGCCGGGACGAGCGTTACACACATCGGCGCAGGAGGTGCAGAGGATGAGGGCGTTCAGCTATCGTTTCGAGAAGCATCCCGTCACCGGCTGGGATCTGGTGACCTTGGCGTGCGAGGGCGACCATCCTTCGCAGAACACCGAGATCTCGTTCGCGCCGGACAAGGGCAGCAACCTGCTGCGCTTCGTGGTGGGAGGGCAGGGCTACCTCTATGGCCTGGCGGTGACCGAAGGGGGGCCGCGCCTGCTGGGCACGCCGATCTTGTATCCCTCCCCCAACCGTGTACGCAATGCCCAGTTCGGCTTTGACGGGCGCACGTTCCGCTTTCCAGCCAACAACGGCTCCAATTTCCTGCACGGGCTGGTGCGCGAGCAGCCCTGGGCCTGCGACGAGCCGACGGTGGGGAACGACCGCATCTCGGCGACCACGCGCATTCGCTTTGCGCCGGGCAGCGAGATCCATGAGCTGTTCCCGATCGAGAACACGCTCGAGTTGACCTACAGCGTACGCCCGGGGATCGTGCGGCTCGATTTCAGGGTGCAGAACGACGATGCGAACCAGCGTCTGCCCTTTGGGCTGGCCATCCATCCCTATTTCCACATCCT
>JAFGLK010000199.1 GCA_016928125.1 Anaerolineae bacterium | reverse complement strand
GTGGTGCTGATCGACTGTCACGACCTGGGCACATGGCTGGGTTGCTATGGCTGGTCGCATGTGGCGAGCCCGCATCTGGATGAACTCGCGCGAGAGGGCGCCCTGATGACGCAGCAGTTCGCCACGGCGCCGATCTGCATCCCCAGCCGGGCGGGGCTCTACAGCGGGTACTATCCTCAGAGGGTGGGCTGCTACGCCCAGGATCCGCTGGATGAGGACGCGATCTGTGTAGCCCGGCGGCTGAGGGAGGGCGGCTATCGCACCGCGTTGTGCGGGCGCTTCAAGCTGCGGAACGATCCTGCCTGGGCGGGATACGAGCAGCAGGCTCCCTTTGGGCCGGAGAGCTCGCAGGTGGGCGCCTGGCTGGCCGAGCTGGCGTGCGGCGAGGGGCCTTTTTTCGCCCATCTGAGCTTTGGTCTGGTACATCGGCCTTTTGGGGCGACGTTCGACGGCGAGCTGGCGCTGCGCCTCGAGGTGCCGCCGAGCCTTCCCGATATCGCACTGGTGCGGGCCGATCTGGCCAGCTTCTACCGCAATATCGCCGAGTTGGACGCGCACGTCGGCCGCATCCTGGCCGATCTGGAGGCCCTGGGGCTGGCGGAGCGGACACTGTTGATCTTTACCACCGACCACGGCCCGGCGCTGGTCCGCGCCAAGCACACCCTGTATGACGCCGGCCTGCGGACGGCGCTGATCTGGCGCTGGCCCGGGCAAGTCGCGGCGGGCGTGCGCCACGATGCCTTGCTCAGCAACCTGGATCTGCTGCCCACGCTGCTCGATCTGGTAAAGCTGTCAGTGTCAAAAGGGCTGGATGGGCGGAGCTATGCCCGGATGTTGCGGCTCGGCCAGCTCTCAGCGCGTGCGCGCCGCGTGCGCAGCGCGGTGTTTGGCGGGCACAGTTGGGGCATCCGCGCGGGGTTGTGGCACTACACCCCCGCGCGCTGCATGCGCACCAGGCGCCATAAGTTGATCCACAACGTGAGCCCCACGCCACCCTACGTGGATAGCGGCTGGCTGGCGCGCTTTGGGCCGGATCGCGATCTGGTGGAGTGCAAATATGGGAACCCCTCGATGCCCTACGAGCTGTACGATCTGGAGTCCGATCCGTGGGAGCAGCGCAACCTGGTCGAGGAGGCGACACACCGGGCACTGTGCGATCGGTTGGCTGCGCAGCTGGAGGCGCATCTGCGTCAGGTGGGTGACCGCATCTTGCGTGGTCCGGTGCCCAACAAGGCCGGTCAGCCCGATACGCCCCTGTGGGAGCGCCAAGAGGACGATTCGTACCGGCTGCGAGCCTACAATCCAGACGAGGACCCGGAGCGGCCGATCTTGCCGCGCAGCGTGGATGAGGGGGACGTGCCGCAATGAATGGGTGGGCCAGGCTGCGGATATCGAGGGGCCCGATATCTGCCGATTGCGGGCCACGGCCGAATTCGTTATACTTTTCAGCGGTGGGTGTTGACCGCGTGCGCTCCCGAGACGTTATCCGAACAATGCGATGTCTATCGACGACCACGATCTTTCGCGTAAGCTAAGCTACGTCCGCGAGAATGGGCCGCCACGGACGCTCTGGGACGAGCTGCAAGAGCAAGTGGAGGGGTCGCTTCTGGCGCGCAAGGGGCTGCTGCTGCTGCTCTGCCCGCCAGAGACCAATCCCGAAGCGCTGCGTGAGGTATACGCGCGCTACTATGCAGGCTCGCGGTATGACGTCATCCCCGAGTTGGGCGACGCCCTGGCTGCGTCGTACGAGCAGCATCCCCAGTTGCGGCACAAGCTGCCCCTGGGCGCGGTGATCTTGGGCCTGGATGTCTACCTCGTGGGCACCGAGGGCGCCGCCGTCTGGATGACGCATCACGACGGGATCAAGGCGATCCTGGGGGTGGGGGCCGGTGTCCAGAAGGGCTTGCCTGTGGCGCAGGGGGCCGCGGAAGGCGAGTCCTGGACACTGCGCGGCGCGCATGTGCGCCTGATGGTGGGCGACAGGCTGATTCTGAGTACGAGGGCCGTGGCGGAGCGTCTACGGGGAGCCCGGCTCAAGGCCCTGGCGCGCCGGCGTTCAGCGGACGATCTGGCGGCGGGGGTCTCTGGCAGTCTCGGGCGCCGGCGTCGCGAGCCAGCGCTGGTGATCGAAGCGCCCGCATTTGCCCCCATCGCGCCCTTTAGGCCGACCCCCGTGGCGGGCCAGCCCGCGGCACAAGCCCCGCGCAGACGCCGTCCGCGAAGCGGCGTGCGTCCGCGCGGCGAGCGATCGCCCATCTGGACCGCGCTCTTTGTGGCCGCTGTCGCGGCGGGATTCTCGTTATGGATTAGGCGCCCCGGCCTGTCGCGCGAGCAGCTCGCAGAGTGGCGTGACCTCTTGCTCACGCCGCGCCCGGTCGTGGCTGAGGATCAGGCGGAGCTAGCGCACGGCACAGTGGATCCGAGCGCCCTGGTGCGGCCAACGCAGCCCGTCGAGCGGCGCCCGAGCGCCACACCCTCGCCCGGGGCGCTCGCGGCCGAGAGCGCGGCGGCACGTCCTGCACCCAGCGCCACGCCAACGGCCAAGATCTATGCGATCCCAGCTCTGATCTCACCGGCTGAGGGGGAGCATCTCACCAAGACCTACCTGACGCTGGAATGGGAGTGGGACGGAGATCTGGCCGAGGACGAGTATTTCGACGTGCGTCTGTGGCGTATCGGGTCGCAGAAGCGGGGCATCGCCTGGACCAAGCAGACTCAGTATGTGGAGCGCTCGGGGCATACTGGCTGGCATAGCTGGACGGTCGCCGTAGTGCGAGGACGCGAGGGTGTGGTGCTGGCGGAGTTGGTCGAGGCGCCGGCGGTGGAATTCAAGTGGACGGTCAGGGGCGGCGAAGAGCCCCGGCCAGTGCCCACGCGTGTGGCGCCCGAGCATCCACCGACGCGCGCCGCGCCCTGAACCCGGACCTGGCTGGTCCTGGCGCTCCGCCGATCACGAGAGGGCCCTCGCTTCTATGATGGCCTACGAGGGGGGAGGCAGTGGAAGCCGTATGAGGCGCACTGTGGTTCGCGTCTGGCTTCTATCCGTGCTTGCGCTGCTCTGGGGGATGGGCTGGTTCGCTGCTCAAGGCGGGCGAGCGAACGGGCTTCCGACGGCACCTCAAGCCTTGGCGGGCTCGATGTCAGCGGCGGTTGGGCGCCCAACGGCACCGGGCTCGGGCAGCGCGACGCCTGCATGGCTGCCGCAGGACGGCCCGGTCACGCTCGGCGTGATGCTCAGCGCGCAGCCCCGCAGCACGCCCGGTGTAGAGCCCAGCGCCACGCTTACGGCCACTGGTTCACTGACGGCGTCGCCTATGCTTCCCACTGAGACCCACACAAGCTGGCCCACGGCGACCATCACGGCCACCCAGTTCATCACGCTGACCTGCACGGGCACGGTCACCGCCACGTGCATCGTCACCATCACGCTGACCTCTACGCCGATAGAGACGCCCACCCGCACGCGCACGCCAACGCCCACCCGCACGCGCACGCCAACGCGGACGCCAACTCCCACGCCGCCGGTCAGCAACTTGCCGCTGGTGCTCAAGATGATGCGGCGTCTGGAGAACGGGGGCTTTGAGTCGGGCGATCTTCTGCCGGGTTGGCACGAGGGGGGCCTGTTGCCCGTCAGCGTCATCAGCGAACGTGCTCACAGTGGGGCCTACGCGGCGCAGTTGGGCGATCCAGGTTACGACAACTGGGGAGGCTGTCCCACCGGCGAGGCCGCGCTGTGGCAGATGATTCAGGTGCCTTCGCAAGGGCACCCGCGCCTGTACATCTGGTATCGCATCCTCTCCTATGACACCTTTGAGTTCGACTATCTGGCCGTAGATCTGCGCCGATGGCCCGATGGCCAGTTCGAGCGCGCCTGGCTCGATGGCGGCTACTATTGGACGCAGGGCAGACTGTGGGACTCGCTGTGGCGCGAGGCGGACATCGTGCTGGATGACTATCGCGGCGAGTTGATCCAGGTGCGCATCTCCAACGTCATGAGCAACGGGGATGGCTACTATAACACCTGGAGCTACGTCGACGACGTCTCGCTGCAGGGGCAGCCCTGAGCTGGGTGCGCATCTGGCCATGCCAGGTGCCGGCGCAGGCCTGTGGCGCAGATCCGCCGGACGCAGCTGGGTTTCAGGAGATCGGCCTCTTCATATCCATCTATCACGGCCCGTCGTACGCCTGGCAGTCTACCAGATGATGGCGCCTTTGATATAGCCGTCTCGCTTGTGGAGCGCCGTGTCATAGAGCGCTGGCGCCTCCTGAGGCGAGGCCACGTGGGTCACGAGCGGGCGCAAGTCAAAGACGCCTCGCTGCATCAGGGGCACGGTGCGGGCAAAGATGCGCGGAAAATCGGGCGCGATGCTGGGCGAGGTGGCATAGGCCCGCAGGCCCAGGCTGTGCCACAGGCTGAGGTCGACGCGGCGTGGCTCGCCGCGCTGGGCCGAGAAGATGTTCACCCGCCCGCCCCGACGCACCATCTGGTAGGCCAGCTGAAAGGTCTCCTCGACGCCCGCGCACTCGATAGTCAAGTCCACCTGTTCGTGCTTGAGGGCCGAGAGGCGGACCTGGCCCGCGGGGGTAGCCGAGTTGATCACCTCATCCGCGCCAAAGCTCGCGGCCAAGGCCAGGCGCGCTTTGTCGATGTCGATGGCGATCACTTCACGCGCCAGACTGTAGCGTAGCGCCTGAATGAACATCAGCCCCATGAAGCCAGTACCGATCACGGCCACGCGGTCTCCGGGCACGATCTGGCTCCACTCCATGCCATTGAGCACGCAGGCCACGGGCTCGGCGATCCAGTGCTCGAACCGCTCGACGTCGTTCGCGAGTCTGGAGACATACTGCATCGGCACGTTGGCGTGGCGCCCCAGCAGAGCCGAATCGTCGCCCATGGCCGTGACCTTGTCGCCCACCTGTAAGTCCCGCACGCGCTCGCCGAGTTTGACCACCACCCCGGCGCCCTCGTGACCATGGAGCAGCGGATGGGTGCGGCCCGGGGGCAGATGCCCCTCGTAGAGGTGCAGGTCCCAGGCGCACAGGCCGCTGGCTTTGAGCTCGATCTGCACCTCATACAGATCGGGGTCGGGCAATTCGAAGGGAAGCAACTCGACCGCACCCGGAGCGGCGTAAAAGAGGCCTTCGGTTTGCATGGTCCACACTCCTCGCGCATCTGGTAGGGCTGCCAACAGGGCGCCTGCAAGCCGCGTCAGTATAGGATGCGGACGGGGTGGCGTCAATGAGCACGGAGCTGGGTTGGCGATCTGGTCGAAAGCATAGACTCGGCCGCCGGCCATAATCGGCTGGGTGTGCTGGTGCTTTGCCGGTCGCTCGGGCTGATGCTATAATCAAGTCCGGGAGATGGTCACTCCAGCCTCCACTTTACGTCGTCGTCCTGGGTGGTCGTGCGGAATCTGGCAACGGATTCAGGAGCCCAAGCCGCGCACGATCACCGTCTTGTGCCCCCTGAGATGCTCGCATGACCGATACGCCGGAGAGCAAGCAACGCGCCCGCAAGGGTCTACGCAAACGCATCCACCTAGGCTTCGCCAGAAGCCTGCGCGGCCAATTGATGCTATCGATCGCCATTCCGATCGTGGCGCTGTTGCTGGGGCTGTCGCTGGTGGGCGTGTTTGGCTTTACACGCATGACCCAAACTCTGCTTGAGGAACGCGATGCGGAGCTGGTCCAGTTGGCCGCCCGACAGATCGCCGATTACTGGGGCGAGTCGGTGCTGTTGCTGAGCCAGTTGGCCGCGGCGCCCGAGGTGCGCCAAGGCGACGTCGAGGCCATGGGGCGCCTGCTGAACGCCAACATGGCGCTGCAGCAACGCTTTGATGAGCTCGCCGTCACGAACGCCGATGGTCTGGTGATCTCGGCGGTGAACAGCCCGGAGGCGGGCATGGCCATGCGCGCCGAGAGCAGCCTGGGCGAGCAGGTGGGTAGCCTGAGCTACTTTGAGCGCACGCGCCAACTGCGGCGCCCTGTGCGCTCCGACACCTATGTAGATACTCGGGGCCGGCGCATTCTCACAGTGGCGGTGCCTGCTTACGACCCGTTTGGCCGCTTTGCCGGCTGCGTGTTGGGCATCTGGTCGGCTGAGGGTGGGCGGCTAGGCACGCCCGTGGAAAGCGTCCGGGTGGGAGAGCGCGGCTATGCCTACCTGGTAGATGAGCAAGGTTTTGTGCTCTACCATCCGGACGCGGAGCTTGTCGGGCGGAACATGAGCTGGCATCCTGCGGTCGAGTCCCTGCTTCAGAATGAGTCCGGCGCGCAGACCGTGGACGAGGGGGGGCGGATCGAGGTGGTGGGCTATGCGCCCATCTCGCTCGATCATCTCTCCAGTTCGCTCTTTGCCGATCCGTCGTGGGGGGGGTGGGGTCTGCTCAGCCGGGAGCTGTGGGATGATATCGTCGCCCCTCTGCGCCCCTACGCCCAGCTAATGATCGTGCTTCTCGCGTTGTTGGTGACCACGCCTCTCGTCATCCTGGCTTTGGCTGGCAGCCGAATCGTGCTCCCTCTAGAGACGCTGGCCGCGCAAGCCGGCCGCGTCGCTGCTGGTGAGTTCGACATCGAGCTCTCGGTCAAGGTGGGGCCGTCTGAGGTGCGGGATCTGGGGACGGCTTTTGACCAGATGGTGGTCCAGCTGCGCAAGTACCGGAGCGACATCCAGAGCTACGTGGTCTCGATTCTTAACAGCCAGGAGCAAGAGCGCAAACGGGTGGCGCGCGAGTTACACGATGATACGGCTCAGGCCCTGATCGTGCTGGGCCGGCGGATCGAGTTGGCCCAGGAGCTAGCCGAAGGAGCGCAGGAGGACCCCTGTGCGGATCTGGCTGGGGAGCTTGGTCGTCTGCGCGACCTCGTAGACGATATGCTCCAGTCTGTCCGGCGCTTCACCCGAGACCTGCGTCCTCCTCTCCTGGAGGAGTTGGGGCTGTCTCGCTCGATGGAGATCCTGGGCGCCCGCGTGGAGCGTGAAGAGGGCCTTTCGGTGGACGTGCACGTGCATGGCACGGAGCAGGATCTCTTGCCAGAGTTGGAGCTGGGCCTCTATCGCCTGGCTCAGGAGGCGCTGAGCAACGTGCGGCGGCACGCTCAGGCCAGCCATGCCAGCGTGATCCTGACTTACCGGCCTCATCTGGTCTCTCTCGAGGTGCAAGACGACGGCGTCGGATTCGACGCACCCACCGATCCGAGCTCCCTGGTGAACTCGGGTCGCCTGGGCTTGATGGGCATTCACGAGCGCGCGCGTCTGTTTGGCGGGCGCGTGACGATCGACTCAAAGCCCGGTGAAGGCACCGTGGTGCATGTGGCGATCCCCATCACCCCGCTGACGGAGCCCGAGCTCGATGCCCCTTGATCGCGGCGCGTTTCGAGTGGCGGAGTGCCCGTCGGGCTGGCGACGGAATATCAAGCCCCGCCTGTGCGCTAGGGTGAGATTCAGGTCGAGTGTACGCCATAATGCCTAGATCGCAGTGGCAGCAATGGCGGATGGCAGAGAGTCTGCTGTCTGCTATACTGCGGGCGGATTATGAGAAGGAAATCGACGACGCCTCCTCATGATCTGCGAGTGACATAGCTGTTCCCTCATTCCGGCGCGAGGAACAGCGCTTCTTCTCCTCCTTGGTAGACGGGCCTTCCTCATCGCAATTGGGCGGCGATGGGAGAGGCCCGTCGGATTTTGTGGCAAGCTTGTCCCCTGGTTTCGACAGGCATCGGGCTGGCGCTTTTCGCCTCCGAAGCGCGGCCGCTGTGGCGCAGGCCTTGGAGGAAATCCCTCGACGATGCGACGTTCGGCGCGCTGTGCGCTATAATAGCGCATCCTGATCACATGGCGGACAAAGCGCACCTATGTCGACGCGGAAATCGCGGCGCAGTCTGGGGTTGACCCTCTTCCACATCAGCCTGGCTCTGTGGCTTAGCTGTCTGCTGCTGGTATCCGTGGCCGGGCTGGCCGTCCTGGCCTACAACGTCCGCTACTCTGGCCTGCGATCCACAGAGAGTGGCGGCCTCCTCTTTGAGGGCATCTCGGTCCTGGGCGTGCCCGTTGGGGGTCTGGGGCAGAAGGAAGCGCTCGAGCGGCTGCGCACGACACTCCACACGCAGGCCTATCCCTATGTGACCCTGCACACTGCTCAGGAAGAGTGGACCCTCTCCACTGAGGACCTGGGCGGCCTCTGGGAGTTGGAGCAGGCCATTGCCGAGGCCTGGGCCATGGGCCGCTCGGGCATCTTTCGATATGACCTGCTTGAGCGGCTGCAACTGCTCTGGTGGGGCTATGACATCGTGCCGGCGTTTCGGCTGGAGCCCGGCCCTAGCATCGTGCCGCTGCGGCAGATCGCGCGCCAGGTGGGGCATCCCACCCGGCGGGCGAGCCTGCAGGTGGCGGGGCTGCGGGCCGAATCGGGCACGCCTCAGGTGGGTCGCGAGCTGGATCTGACCGCCACCCGCAGGGCGGTCCAGGGCGCGGTGCAAGGCAGCCTCGGGCGCTCAGGTTGGGGCCATGAGCCACGGTTGCTCCGTTTGCTGGAGCGGCGCAGCCCCGTGTGGATGCGGGCGTCGCTCAGCGTTGCCGCGGACGAGCCCGTGCGGGTGGCACTGGTCTTTCGCGAGATCGTCCCGCCTCTGACTGAGGTGGCGGGCGCGCGAGAGCGGGCCGCGACCGTGCTGAGCGCCCCGATCGTGCTCACCTGCGAGCTGCCTGTATTGCGCGCCGATGGGAGCGTGGCCTCGGCGCCTCGGCGCTGGGCCATCGACCAGGCGGTACTGTCTTCGTGGCTGACCGTCAATCGGACGCCTGACGAGGAGGGGGCCACACTGCAAGTCGACGTGGATCGGCAACGCATTCGGTCCTTTCTGATGCCCCTGGTGGACGAGATTGCGCAGACGCCACGAGAGGGCCGCTACAGCTATGATGCGGCCACGGGCGCACTCACCACGGTGTGGGCTGGCCAATACGGGTATGCCTTTGATCTGGAGGCGGCGGTGGCGCAGGTGGCCCAGGCCTGCCTGGGCGAGGAGCGCACGGTGGCGCTGCCCGTGGCTCCGCTGGCGCCGCGGGTGACTCGAGCTGACCTGGAGGCTCTGCTGCCGCTGGATCTGATCAGTGAGGGCGAGACCAGCTTTCAGGGCTCGACGCCGGATCGCCTGCAGAATATTCAAGTGAGCACGGCGCGCTTTGACGGCGTGGTGGTGCCACGGGAGAGCACCTTCTCCTTCCTCGACCACCTGGGCCTGGTGACCGTGGCCAACGGCTACAGCCTCTCCTGGGTGATCTATGGCGATCGCACGCTGCTGGGGCCGGGCGGCGGCGTCTGCCAGGTGAGCACCACCTGCTTCCGGGCAGCCTTCTGGGGCGGCTATCCCATTGTAGAGCGGCGACCCCATACCTATCGGGTGAGTTGGTACGAGCCGCCCTTGGGGCTGGACGCGGCGGTGTTCTCGCCCCTGGCGGATATGCGCTTTCAGAACGACGCCGACACGCCGATCCTGATTCGCACCGAGGTGGACGAGACCAACGCCAAGCTCTTCTTCCGGTTCTATGGGCGCTCGTCGGGCCGGAAAGTGAGCCTGGAGGGGCCAGAGAGCGAGAATCCCGTGGCGGCCGGCGAGCCCGTGTATGAGGACGACTTTACGCTCGCGCCGGGCCAGACGGTGCAGGTGGAGCGCGCTCGCGATGGCCTCGACGTGCGCATCTATCGCGTCATCGAGGTGCCAGGCCAGGAGACAGTGCGAGAGGAGCTGTTCAGCCGCTACGGGCCCTGGCCCGCCCGCTTCAAGCGCGGGCCTAGCGAGAATCAACAGGCTGTCGCGGCGCCATAGCGCCGCACGTGAGATCACCTGGAGGAGAAGACGAGTATGGCTCTGTACGATCTGCTCATCAAGGGCGCGACGTTGGTCGACCCGGCTCAAGGACTGCACGCCCCGCGGGATGTGGCCTTTGCCAAGGGGATCGTGGCTGCCGTTGAGGGAAACATCCCCGCCTGGCAGGCCGATGAGGTGGTCGAGGCGTCGGAGCACCTGCTGGCGCCCGGAATGATCGACCTGCATGTGCACGTCTTTGAGGGCGTTTCGCACTATGGGATCGCGCCGGATCCGCATTGCCTGGCGCGGGGCGTGACCACGGCCGTGGATGCAGGCTCGGCGGGCGCGGACACGTTTCTGGGGTTCCGCAAGTACGTGATCGAGGCCTCGGCCACGCGACTCTACGCCACGCTCAACATCTCGGCCCAAGGCATGGTCTCTGCTGAGATCGGCGAGTTGGACGAGATCCGTTGGGCCAACGTGGCCAAGGCGTTACAGACGATTGAGGCGCACCGCGATGTGATCCTGGGCGTCAAGGTGCGGCTGACGCGGGGCCAGGT
>JAFGLK010000198.1 GCA_016928125.1 Anaerolineae bacterium | reverse complement strand
TCTGACTTGCGGCCTATAGACGCAGATTCTGAGCCGAAGGTTCCATCCCACGATGGACCGGGGCCACTATCCGCCTGCTCCGTCAGGCCGTGGTTCGCCAGCCCTTGCGGCCGGCTCGCCTTGAGCGTATAATCTCATCGTGGGTGATCGCGTGGGGAGGCGCGTCAGGAGGGTGTCACGTGAGACAGGGGAGACCGACCGTTTCTCTGTTGGCCATATGCATCATGGGCGTGCTTCTCATCGGCTGTCAGATCCTCGTGGAACCGCCTGAGCCCCCTGTCACCTGGGTGCCTCTGCCCACCTTGGCGCCATCGACGCTGCAGGCGCCGCCTGTGCCATCTCAAGTCCCTAGCCCGACGGTCCCCCTTTCGCCTACGATGACGCCGAGTCCGGCTGTGTCGCCAAGCCCTGCAAGCTCGCTGATGGCCAGCAGCGTCCCGACCGAACCGGCGGCCGCTGCAGCCTGGGCGCGCGATCAAGCCTGGTCCTATCTGCTCACCGAGTATCCGGCCGAGGGTGTGCTGCTGGAGCCAGCTTGGGCGGATGCGGGTTCGGAATCCCTCGTCGGGGCCACAGCATACCGTTTTGAGGCGGGTCCATGGGTTTCAACCGTGTCCGTTCCGCTGCTTCCCAGAGGGCAACTGCTCTACTCGGTCGAAGTCCAGGGGCCCGACCATTTCTCTTGGCAGGCCCAGGTACGCTGGGCTGAATCGGGGCCGGTGGTCAATGCCCCAGCGCCAGTGACGGCCCCGCAAGCCCAAGTCGTTGAAGGTTGGGGCGGTAAGATCGTGGGCCTACCGGCCGAGGCCCAGTTCGATGACTATTTCCGCGCCCTCGGGGGAACGGGCGAGGAGTATGGCATCAAAGGCTCAACCGACGAGATCGAGCAGCGCATTGCGGAACTGCGCGACAGCCAACGTATCGTCATGGTCTGGGGTGTGCTGGAACCCGACGCCGAAGACCATGGCGAGGCGCAGCTCGTGGTGGAGCGGCTCGAGGTAGCCGGCGAGGCTGAGGCGACCCTTTCGCCCACGGAGATCGCGGCAACACCTACCGCCACCGAGCTCGCAGCGACGCCCACATCCACCGAGGTGCCTGCGACGCCCACATCCACCGAGGCGCCTGCGACGCCTACGTCCACCGAGGTGCCTGCGACGCCCACGTCCACCGAGGTGTCTGCGACGCCCACGTCCACCGAGGTGCCTTCGACGCCCACGTCCACCAAAGTGCCAGCGACGCCTACGCTCACGAAAGCAGCAGCGACGCCCACATCCACCGAGGTGACGGTGACCCCTACATCCACCAAGGCAGCGGCCACGCCCACATCCACCAGGGTGCCGGCGACGCCGACGCCCACACGAACCTCGATCGCTACCCCTGCGGTCACAGCGTCTGCGACGGCCAGCGTGGCGCCAGCCACGGCCGTGCCCTCGAGTGAGATCGTCGAGGGGTGGATCGGCGTGATCCGCCCGTTGCCCGCGGGCTCGCGCTACGATGACTACTTTGACGCCGAAACGCCCTCCGGGCAGTATGGCATCTCTGGGCTGCTGCCTGCGGTGGAGGAGGAGCTGGCGGCCTGGCGCGAAGCCGCAACGACCATTCGAGTATGGGGCGTACTCGACTATGGCGTGGATGATTATGCGGGGGCGCGCATCCTGGTGTCACGGGCGGAGGCGGTGGAGTAGATCTGTTGGGTCCTCATGCAAAGAGGGCCTCGCCAATGATCACGAGGCCCTCTTTTTTCTGAATGAGCGCTATTGCGCATCCCACTCGAAGATCAGCTTACCCGTGTGCCCGGTCTCAAAGAGCTCAAAGGCTTCCTGTGCCTGCTCGATGGGATAACGCCCGGTTACGATCTGGTCGAAGGGCAGATAGTATTCGGCCACCAGGCGCGCCGCTTCGGCCAGAGTGGGCTTGTCAAAGATACGCGAGCCGATGACATTGAGGCTCTTCCAGATGAGCGTGCGGCTGATGTTGATCGTGGTATCGCCGCCTTCGCCTACAAAGCCTACTTTGCCCTCTACCTTGACCGCGTTGAGCGCGTCCACGCGCCCCTTGGGCGCACCCGAATAATCCAGAGCGATGTCTGCGCCGCGGCCATGGGTGAGATCCATGATCGCTTTCACCGGATCATCTTGCTTGAAATCGATCACCTGATCGACGCCGATCTGGCGCGCCAGGTCGAGGCGCTCGGGGAGCGTATCCACGCCGATGACCCGTGCGCCGTAGAGCTTGGCCCAGATCACGCCGGCCAACCCCACCGGACCGAGCCCGAAAGCGGCCAGTGTATCGGCCCCAGAGGGCGTCAAACGCTTGGTGGCACGGTAGGCGGTGGTCCCGGCACAGGTCAGATAAGCACCTGTGGCGCAAGACATACCTTCAGGCATGGGCACCAGGCTGATGGCGCGCGCCACCATGTAGTCAGAGAAACCGCCATTATGCCCCCAGCCGTAGAAGACGCGATCCTTCTGACAATGGTCCAGATCCCCCGCATAACATGCTGGGCAATTGCCGCAGCCGCCCACCCACATGACCATGACGCGATCGCCAACATCAAAGCCACGCACGCCCTCACCTAGTTTGTCGACGACGCCACAAGGCTCGTGCCCCGCGATCGTGCTGTTCCACGGGCGACCACTCGGCGCCTCGTAGATAGTATGCAGATCGCTTCCGCAGATGCCGGAGGCCTGCATCTTGACCAGTACCTCGCCAGCCCCGGGCTCCGGTATGGGAAACTCACGGATCTCCAGCTTTTGGTCGCCAAGCAACACAACACCCTTCATATGTCCCCCTATAGAGTTTCTGGGTCTGGCCAAAGCGATGAGATGAGGCCTTGCCGATTGGCCGGAGCGCGATCAGCGGGCGGTGCAGTCAGCAATTCGCGCAGATGGCCACACTCTGCCTCTCACACGCGGAGATCATGCATAGGCAGCACAAGTGATCGGTCAGTATATGACCTGTCCTGCTGAGACATTCAGGTCAGCTCCGACGATCCACTTGGCCCTGTCTGAACACAGAAAGACAATCGCCGGAACAATGTCCATGGCCTCGCCGATGTATCCGAAGACTACCTCCTCCTTCATGCGTTTCCAGGCAGGATTGTCTGGACTGTCGAAAAAGACTTTCTCTGTCATCGGGCTGCGAACATTGCCCGGGCTTACGCAATTCATATTGATGCCCTGCCTGCCTAAGCCTCGTGCTCCCCCTTGAGTCAACTGGCTAATCGCCGCCTTGGCAGTACAATACGAACTCATACCGCCCTGTCCGCTGTGGTTGCAGAGCGAGGAGATATTCACAATCTTGCCATAGTGCTTGGGTATCATCACCCGAGTGGCCACTTCCTTGATGCAGAGCCACGTTCCACGCACATGAACCGCGAACATACGATCCCACGCCCGGATCTCTTCCTCGATACTGCTGAAACTTCCAGTTTGCAGTATACCAGCCGTGTTGATCAAGATGTCGATTGTGCCAAACGCCTCGAGGGCCCTATCGACCATGCTGCGGATATCCTCATACCGCGTTACATCAGTATGGACATACACAACGTTCTCGCGCAATTCGTGCGCCAGCTTCTGGCCTTTATCATCCAGAATATCTGCAACGACGACCTTGGCCCCTTCAGCAACCAGAGTGCGGGTACATCCCTCGCCCATGCCACCCGCGCCACCGGTGATTACGGCTACTTTTCCCTCAAAACCCAGATCCATGAATCACCTCCTACAGTGGCTAGCATGAAACTCAGAGGCAAGAACCTCTTTGGGCCTAGCCTTTGATACCGCTCATCACTACGCCCTGCACAAAGTACTGCTGGGCGAGGAAGAACAGCACGACAATCGGCGCAGTCATCATCACTGCGACAGCCATCAGAAGTTGCTCTATCGGCTTTCCTGCACTGATAACGTGCGCCCCCGGCCCGGCGCGCTGAAAGTACTTGATGCCAACAGCTATCGGGAACTTTTTGGGTGTATCCAGATAGATCAAGGGCTCCATGAAGTTGTTCCACGACCAGAGAATATAGATCACGGAAACTGTGGCGAGGGCCGGCTTGGAGAGGGGCAGAAGAATAGAGTACAGAACCTTGAATGAGCTTGCCCCGTCAATGATGGCTGCTTCATTCAGTTCATTCGGCAGAGAGAGAAAGAACTGGCGCAGGAGAAAGATGTTGAACGCACCGCCGCCGAAAAAGGCGGGCACGATGAGCGGAAGGTACGTATTGAGCCAATGCATCCGATGAAACAATAAGTAGCGAGGGATGAGTGTAACAGCCGACGGCAGCATCATTGTTGCTAAAGTGACTGTAAACAAAAAGTCGCGGCCAGGAAATCTGAACTTTGAGAAAGAATAGGCCACCACGCTACCCGAGAGAACAACACCAACTAGCGAAACTGCGGTGATGAATACACTATTTACCATCCAGCGGCCAATGGGTTGCAGGGTGCAGGCCAAGGGATAGTTACTCCATTCCCACTGCTTCGGAAAAAGAGTCGGAGGAAACAAGTATATTTCCGTAAAAGGCTTAAGCGAACTAAATAAAGTCCATACAAAGGGACTCATAAATAGGATGCTGGATAGAATCGCTATCAAATAAAGCAATATCCTCCCGGCCCTCTTTTGCGGCCCGACCGCGGTCTTGGAAAAGATACCCGTAGGCGACGAGATCTTGGCTTGAGTGTGCATCAGCGTCGCACCTCTCCTTCATAATAGACCCATCTGCCAGAGAAGTGGAAATTCAAGAGTGTTAGGGCGAGGATGACTACAAGAAAGAACCAAGCCAGGGCGGAAGCGTAGCCCATACTGAAGAACTCAAAGGCTTGGCGATAAATGTACAAAGTGAAGAAAGTACTCGCCGTGCCGGGTCCCCCGTCGGTGGCCGTGAAGGCAATCGTAAACACCTGAAGGGCGCCAATAACACCCAGTATCAGGTTGAAGAGAAACGTCGGCGATATCATGGGCAACGTCACATTCAGAAACTTGTGCCAGCTATTGGCCCCATCAATCTCGGCGGCCTCATATAGCTCCTGAGGCACCCCTTGAAGCCCCGCCAGGAAGATCAGCATGCGCGTACCACCAATGCCCCCCCAGAGGCCGACGATCATCATGCTGGGGATGACCCAGCGAGTCGCCGACATCCAGCCTGGCCCCTTGATGCCTACCTGCCATAGTAGATAGTTGATCAGGCCCATCTCAGGGTGCATCAACCATTTCCAGATGAAGGCCGCCGCAACAGCTGGGGTGAGGGTCGGCAGGAAGAAAAAGGTTCGGAACCATGTCGTCCCATTGAGGTGCTGGTTCAACAGCATCGCAGCCAATAAAGAAGCAATAAGGCCAACTGGAACCATGACAATGGCATAATAGAATGTGCGATACAGAGAAGGCCAAACATAACTATCTTCTAACAGTAGTCTTTTATAATTCGCTATACCTAAAAATATTGGAGCTCTAACTATATTATAATCTGTGAAAGTCAATATGAAAGACCATAGTATCGGTATAAAGTAGAAAACCAAGAGGCCGATCAGCCAAGGCGTCATGTAGAGATATCCGTTCACGATCTCTCTTCTGCGCAGCCGAGACCAGCCAAAAATGCCAGTTCCAGAAGCCCCAGTAGAGCGTTGACTGATGGCAGTCATCCTTCCCTCCCAGCTGACGAGACCAAGCACCTATTGTCGTGCCCGAGTCTTTGACGCATTCTTTCGCCGATTGCCTCTTACATCGCAGACTGGCACGGCTGACACCGGGCAGCCGTGCCAGTGCCGGGTATGTGCCGAATCTCTAGATCATCGGCATCTCGAGGATCTTGTCGATCTCCGTAACGATGGTATCTGCCGCTTCGTCAGGCTGAATCTCCCCCAGATACATGCGCGATTCGATCTCGTTGAAGACTCTCTGGATCTCCTGGTGTCGCAGGTTCCAGGGGTTCTCATATGCCTCCGAGTATTCGAGGATCGCAGCGATCTCTTTGGCGAATGGCCACTGCTCGGCAACGCTTGCATCACCCCATGTGTCCTTGCGCCCTCCAGGTGTCGTGAACCCCTGGTGGAACGCCTCCAGACCATACCACTGACTCCCTATCCATTGCAGAAAGTCCCATGTCTCCTCAGGGTATTTGGTCAGCGTGGTCATGCAGTATCCAATGCCCGTCGTCGCCGTACCGATCTCGCCTGTCTTGGTGCTCTTGGGCATCACAACGGCCTCGGTCCTGAAAAGATCCTTCGTCGCCGTCGTCATAGACATGATATGCGTAGGTGTCATGAGACGCATCCACATCTTGCCCGATCGATACAGGGAGTCATAGGCTTCTCCGCCTGGCAGGGGATGTACTTTGTAGGTCTGGAACAAGTCATACCTGTTCTTCAGGGTCATAAGCCCCGCCTCGCTATTGTAGAGGCACTTACGGGCCTCGGCATCGTACATCGTCCCACCGTTTGCGCGGAGTTCCGGATAGAGACCTTTGATGCTTGAATGGCAGCCGATCCCCCAGATATCGGTCTGACCGTCATTGTTAGTGTCTTGAGTCACCTTCTGCAGATACTGCAGGTACTCCGCATAATCCCAGTCGTTGCTGGGCGGGTCGAGTCCAAGTTCGCCCAGCATGTCAGCGTTGTAGTAGGGGGCAACGCAGCCCGGGTGGGTGTCCTCTGGAATAGCGATGAGATGCCCTTGGAAGGTACTCGCCTCGCGACCAGAGGGGTAGAACATGTCGATGTCAAATCCGGTGGCCTCGATCAGGTTATCGAGGGGACGGATGATGCCCTTGTGGGCCCACTCCATGAACTGCCACCCCATGTCATATTCCACGGTGTCTCCAAGAGTCGCGGCGGCATGCATCGCCATGAGTTTCACCGGGTATTCCGACCATCCAGGCACGACGATCGGTTCCACTTTGATATGAGGAAACTGCTCAAGGAAATTGGGCATGAGCGCATTCATCGCGTCATCCCAGTAGTAGGCCATGGTTACAGGCATGATGGTGACCGTCTCCTTCACCGCCTTTTCAACCACGACGGTCTCCTTGACCACCTTCTCCTCGGTGACGACCACCGTCTCTTTGACGACTTTCTCCTTCTCGACCTCGACCACCCTCTCCTCGGTCACGACGACCGTCTCTTTGACGATCTTCTCGACGACTTTGGGCTGGCAGGCGCCGAGCAGGACGCCCGCCGCGGCGAGCTCCGCGCCGGCCAGAAACTTGCGTCTCGATAGCAGTTGCATGATCGCTCCTCCTAGACATAAAGCACATGGATACCTGGTATCACGCGGGTGGACGGTTTTCGCCGGTGTCTCCTTTCTGCCTTGCTGCACAGGCACATCATCACGCAGCTTGACAGCCTTCGGCACGTGTCCTAGACTTGTCGTGAAGGCTTGGAACGCCAGGGCTGGCCTGTGTTCAAGATTGCGAACGATGCGACGATCCGGGCTCGCTGGCCGGGTCGGCTCGGGCTGTGTCATGCCCTGGCGTTCTCATTGTAGCCCATATATGTGCGGTTGCGGGCGTCATTGCGACAGCGTGGCGCCAAGAAAACGTCAGATTGGGGCTGGCATGCAGGCTGGCAAACGGGGCATTGCCCTCCTCTATAGTGAGATTCGGGATGCGCTGGCCCACCTCTCGAACCGTGCCTATCTCTCCGGGCATCCCTTGCTCGCTCGCCTGCAAAAGATGGCGCCTGAGGGCCGCACGCTCACCGTCCGCGATCTGGAAGTGCTCCTTGCCGAGCTGATCGAAGCGCTCAAGCCCCCGGGCGACGTCTCAGCCGCCGATCCGGCCTGGCGCCCTTATGTAGTGCTGCGCAGGCGCTACTACGAGAGTTTGGGGCTTGATGCGTTATGCAGCGCCATGGGCCTGAGTATCCGCCAGATGCAGCGGGAGCAGCGCTGCGGGCTGCTAGCCATGGCGCGGATTCTCGCAGGGAGGTTGGGAGACGAGGTCGTTGAGCGCGAATCCGATGAGGATGCACTCGGATCTGAGATCCGCCGGGTAGCGGAAGAACGCCAGCTGTTTGACGCCAGGGAGCAGATTCGCTCCGGCCTTGAGATAGTCAAGCCGCTGACTGCCAGCCAGAGTGTATCGGTCCAATCTGAACTGGCCAGCCTGCCGATGCTCGTGTTGGGCCATCCGGTGGTGTTCCGGCAGCTGTTCATCGCCGCCATGTCGCACGTGCTCAAGCAGGCTTGCGCCACGTCACTGAGGGTCAACTTGGCTCAGTATGGTCAGGAGATCATCCTGTCCCTGGTCGCGGCCTGCGGCAACCACCCTTCCCTTGAGAAGGCCGCACTTCTGCCGTCAGAGTTGGTGACTCTGGCGCAAAACCAGAATGCAAGGCTCGACGCCGGGATGATGGGCGCTAACTGGTACCTGCACGTTCATCTGCCGGCGGCCGAGAGTGAGCGGACCGTGGTGCTCATCGATGACAATCGTGATCTGGCCACGCTCTTTGCGCGCTACATCAAGGGGCATGGTTATGCGCTCAACGTCATTGGTGAGGGTGCCACAGCGCTCGATCAACTGGCGAGCATCAAGCCTCATGTGATCGTGTTGGATATCATGATGCGTGGCGTCGACGGATGGGAGCTGCTGCGCCACATCAAGGCCGAGCAAGGCCTGCAAGACGTGCCCGTGGTCGTGTGCTCGGTGCTGAAACAACCCGAACTGGCCGAGGCGCTGGGGGCAGATGCCTATCTCGTCAAGCCGGTGAACCGTGACCGCTTCCTCGAGTGCCTGGCACAGGTGCTCCCTCCGACGCATACCGCGCGTGCAGGGTCTCAGCCAGTGCGGCCGCGCAACGCGTCAGCTCCCCAGTCGTAAGAGGGCTGTTTCGCAACACGTGCAGTCGGCCCTGATAACCCTCAACGGTAGCCTCGGCAGGGCCTCTGGCGGTGATGACAATCACCGGCGTGGCGGCGCCGCCCGACCTGGCCCGCAGGGCCGAGAGTACCTGGATGCCGTTCATGTCGGGGAGTAGCAGATCGAGCAGGATAAGGTTCGGGCGGCGGTCAAGCAGGGCGAGCGCCTCGCCGCCCGTGACGGCCAATAGGACCTCGGCTTCATCCCAGCGCTCCTTCATCACCCGTTCCAGCAGGTGAAGCATGTCCGGCTCGTCTTCGACGATCAGAACCCGACGCGGATGCGCGCAGATGCTCTCTACGGCTGATGTCAACTGACGTGCTGTGATGGGTTTGATCAGCAGGTCGCTGACCTGGAGTGCGGCGCCAGCCCTACGCTCGGTGGGTACCCCACCCACCAGGATGGGCACATCATACGGGCGCACCATCTCGGCCAAAGCGCGGGCTCTGTCCAGCGTGTCGGCCAGGCCGTCAGGGGCATCAGTGGTCACCAGTACGAGATCGGGGTGCTCCTCCCGCACCATCGTCCGGGCCGCCGCCATCGAGGGGGCCACCGAGAGGGTGAACTGCTCGGCCATATGCCGCTCCACTTGCCGGACTACCAGCTCGTCGTCGGATAGCACCAGCACTTGCCTCTTCCCCTCGCGGGGGGGCACAATCCGATGGGCGGTGCGCTGCAACACAGCTGGACCTGCACTATAGGCTGATTCCGGCAGCGGGAGTGTGAAATGGAAGATGCTGCCCGTGCCGGGTTCGCTCTCGGCCCAGATAGCTCCTCCGTGGAGGCTGATGAAGTGCTTGGCGATAGCCAGCCCCAAACCCACCCCACGATCGCCATACTGCACCGACGTGTCGAGCCGCTGAAACGCCTCAAAGATCACCTCTAGCTTGTCACTCGGGATGCCCTCGCCCGAATCCTCAACCGAGACCAGCACCTCTCCCTGCCGTCGGCAGGCCCGAACCTCGATGTACCCCGACGATGTATGGCGCACGGCATTGCTTACCAGATTGAGCAACACCTGGCGAATGCGGGTCGGATCTATATTCAGGACGATCATCTCTTCCGGCAGCGCCAGGCGCAGCTCGAGCTGCGAATCGGCCAGCATCCGGCGTACTGTGTCCAGGGTGTCGACAATCAGACGGGCGATGTCGGTGGGCTGGCGTACAATGGGCAGGCGCTCGGCCTCGATCTGGGCCAGGTCCAGGATATCGTCGACCATGTTGAGCAGGTGTTCGGCATTGCGCCAGATGGTGTTCAGGTCCTGCGCCAGCTCATCCGGCCAGTGAAAATCGCCATAGGTCCCGGGTGACGTGCACAGCATCTCGGCAAAGCCCGTGATGACGTTCAGCGGTGTGCGCAGTTCGTGACTGATGTTGGCCACAAAACGCGACTTGGCCTGACGGGCGCTTTCAGCCTCCTGACGCGCCGCCTCGAGCTCTTCCATGGTGCGCATGAGGATGCCATGCGTCAAATGCAGTGAGTCGAGCGCCCGCCGCAGCTCGGCGCGCCGCGCGCGAGCGTCCTCGGTACTGCGCCAGGCGGCTGCCTGACTCTCAAAGGCCCAATCGAGTGCCGTGAATAGGTTGCGCTGCGCTAGCCAGGCCGCCAGAGCCGTGCTCCACATCAGCCCCAGGAAGGATAAGATCGACACCGCTGACGAGCCTAGAGCGCTTTGGCCATAGAGAAGCGCGATGGCCGCGGTAAGCGCCAGAGTCATCAGACCCAAGACCCGTGGGCCGAACAGAATCGCCGCCAGATGGATGACCAGAAGTTGGTAGTAGAGCCAGTTTGGCGACGACGAAAGGGCATAGCCGCCGAGGAATGCGCCCAAGAGGCCCGCCAGCAACAGGATGCTCCGCACCGGTAGAGGGCTCCGACGGCAAGCCAGGCAGAGGCCAGCGCCCATCAGGATGAGGGCCGGAGGCGCATAGCGCTCCGGTGCCGGAAGCTCGGCGCCCGGCACCCCCACGACGGCGATCCAGAGCCAGGCTAGGCCCATGGCAGCAAGGCAGAGCCAGTAAAGAATGCGGCTGCGCAGCTCATCCAGATCGGCGGTCAGACTGAAGGCGGGTGAAGATGCGGATGTCTGGAACGACATATCGGCCCCCTTGCCGCTGGCAACTACGCGCGCTATCGCGAGCACTATGCTTGGGCCTGGTCCAACTGCCCCACAGCGCGCAGACCGTCCAGGAATAGCCTCAGATCCTCCGCCAGCATATTCGGCTTGTCTCGGGTGTAGATGCCCACGCACACCGCGTCCTGGGGGCGCATGTGCTGGGTCGCGTACGCAAAGGCCTCGGCCGGATCATGTCTGCCCGCTGCCAGGATCTTATAGTGGATGACCGGCCGGGTCAGATTGCGGATCGCTGCCACCCGCTCCTCCCGATCTTTTGCCAGATATTGCTCGTTGGCGGCCGGATCGTGGTGCGGCACGTCCTGTCGCGGGGAGGGGTTGTAGTAGCAGCCCATGTAGAAATCGAGCGCCAGATGTTCCTCAGCCCAGAGCCAATCCTCGGGCATATGTCCAGCGATTCCTACCGGTATGCGGGCGGCCTTGACCGTATCGACAAAGCTCACGATCTCATCATAGCACCCCTGGGCGATATAGTTGTCCATCACGCCGCCGTGCAGGTAACAGGCCGCCGCGCCGTGATCGATGCAGTACAGGGCCCCTTCCCGCGAGGTCTCGGCGCGCGAATTGGTCTGGGCGATCCACTGCAGGGTGCCACCTTCATCCCAGTAGCGGCGCAACACCCGCGTGATGTGCTCATCGCCTCGGCTCAGGCACACATTCAGCCCCAGCGACTCGGCTTGGAACAAGACCTCCACGATGCGCTCGTCGCTGTACCAATCGAGCATCTCCTGACTGCGCTCGCGTGATTGGTGAGAGAATCCGCTAAAGGGATTGCCGCCGATCACAAAACGGCTGACCTCGATGCTGCCCAACCTGATGTTGGGGATGCGCATGGAATCTACCTCCTGGGTATCGTTGCATCAGTATGTTCGGGTGCGCCCCACAGCATGGGTTTCGAGCATAGCATCATTGAGATGGTGACGCAAAAACGGTAAGGCCCGCGCCGCTGGCGCGCTTGCCTGGGCTCGCCCGGAATCGTGCTCTGGCGCTCGAGACCCTGCACACAATCAAATTGCGAATTGGGCTCTGGCTGTCTTGCAGTACGAAACTCGTACCGGGTTCTGGGGTTTGACACGTTCATGAATTGTGATACAATTCACAAACGCTGGGCAGGGCGCACTGCATATCTCTATGCCAAACCAGGTACGCCCTGCGTTTGTATGACGTGACCCTAAACGACATTTTGTCTATCATCGCTGGTAGACTGCTCTCCAAACAAGCCGATCTGGATGCCCAGGTCACGATGGCCTGCGGCGCAGATCTCATGAGCGATGTGTTGGCCTTCACGCATGAGGGCACCTTGCTTTTGACTGGTCTGACCAACCCCCAGGTGGTCCGTACAGCGGAGATGGCGGGGGTGCGGGCCATCATTTTCGTGCGCGCCAAGATCCCTCCTCTGGAAACGATCTCCCTGGCTGAGCAGAAACAGATTCCGTTGCTGGCGACGCGCTACACGATGTACGAGGCGTGCGGCCGCTTGTATAGTGCTGGATTGCCCGGCTGTGGGCAATTCCCGCTGGGATCAGAGGCCTGGAAGTCGGCCTTCGGCGAGCCCTGAACCTGGCGTTGAGAGCGGGCATCAGTACCCAGATAGGGGATCTGAGTCGTGGAAGATGTCGCGGCAGAGCTGACGATCGTCCAAGAGCTCGTCTATGAGCTCAAAATCGAGCAGGTCATGGCCAAGGATGTGATCTCGGTCACACCTGAATGCTCGATCGCCGATCTCAAGGAGCTGTTGCGCACCAAGCGCATCTCAGGTGTGCCCGTGGTGGATAGCGGCGCGCTGGTTGGCATGATCAGCATCGAGAATCTCATCCGGGCGCTGGAGGACGGAGAACTCGAAGCTAGCGTTGGTGAGAAAATGACGCGTGACGTTGTGGTCGTGCGTTCCGACGAAACGGTGGTGAGCGCGGTCAACCTGTTTGCGCGTTTGGGCTATGGTCGCTTTCCGGTCGTCGATGCAGAGGGCCATCTGGTGGGCGTGCTCACCAAAGGCGACATCGTGCGTGGTCTGCTGCGGCGCATGCAGGTGAGATGGCAGACTGAGGAGATACGCCGCTATCGCGCGAGCCATATCTTTGAGGATATCGAGTCGGACCAGACGGCCTTGATTCTGCGCTACGCCGTGCAGGCGCACGATTTTGTGCGTGGAGGCGAGGCTTCCAGCAAGCTCAAACGCGCGTTGGAGCATTTGGGCGCCCACCCACGCATCGTACGGCGCGTGGCTGTGGCTGCTTATGAGGCCGAGACCAACGTGATGATCCATTCCCATGGCGGCGAGATCATCGCCGAGATTCGACCCGAGCGGATGCGCATCACCGCTGTGGACACAGGCCCAGGCATTCCGGATATCGAGCAGGCCATGCAAGCCGGCTATTCTACGGCGCCTGACTGGATCAGAGAGCTGGGCTTTGGAGCGGGTATGGGACTCAGCAACATCAAGGCCTGTGCCGATGAGATGAGACTTACTTCCCAGGTCGGCCGGCCCGGTCAGCCGGGAGCGGGGACGCGTCTGGAGATGATCTTCTATCTGCGTGACAGAGACGAGGCGGTATCATGACCGTTGAAGAGATCGTGGCAGCGCTTGGTTTGCAGGTGGTGGTGGGACAGGAGCATCTCAGTCGGGAGATCTCTGGTGGTTATGCTTCGGATCTGTTGAGCTGCGTGATGGCGGGGGCGGGCAAGGACAACGTCTGGGTTACCTTGCAGGCCCATCCGAACGTGATCGCCGTCGCCGAGTTGATCGACCTGGCCTGTGTGATCATCACCGAGGGCACACGACCCCAGGATGAAACCCTCGCCAAGGCCAAGGATCGAGGCATCCCGGTCCTGTTGGCTCAGCAAAGCACGTTCACCGTAGCTGGCCAGCTATACGGCCTGGGCCTGCGGGCTCTGCCACGAAGCGAGG
>JAFGLK010000197.1 GCA_016928125.1 Anaerolineae bacterium | reverse complement strand
TGAAGGCCTATTGCGGCTGGAACGTGGCCGGCCCCGCCACCGAGGCCAACCTGGACTATGCCCGCGAGGTGGCCGACCGCCACGACGTGCCGATCATGGTGCACATCAGCACCCGGCCGCCCACCATCGAGTGGATCGTGAACAACCTGCGCCCCGGCGACGTCCTGAGCCACTGCTGCACCGGCCACGACCAGAAAGTGCTGGACATGTACGGCCGGATGATCCCGGCGGTCAAGGCGGCCCGCGAGCGGGGCGTGCTGCTGGACGTGGGCCACGGCGAGGGCAGCTTTTCCTTCCGCGTAGCGCAGCAGATGGTCGAGATGGGCGAGGCGCCCGATGTCATCTCCACCGACCTGCACACGGGCTCGGTCAACGGGCCAGTGTACAGCCTGGTGACCACGCTGAACAAGTTCCTGGTTCTGGGCCTGAGCCTGGAGGACGTGATCCTGCGCGCCACCGCCAACCCGGCGCGCGTCATCGGCCGGCTGGAAGGGCTGGGCGCGCTGCAGGTCGGCGGCGTGGCCGACGTCTCGCTCCTGACCTACGGCGAGGGGCCGTTCGAGCTGGTGGACTGCCATCACGACGTCCGGACCCTGGACAAGGGCCTGGCGCCGCATCTGGCCGTGTGCCGCGGCGTGCCGCTGCGCGCCCCGGCCCAGGCGTAGTCGGCAAGGTGCCGCACCTGACGGGGTCTCGCTACCCGCATCGACTCGGGCCCATCTCGCGACGTCATATCTTGATATCCATCCACTCCTGACATCCGAGGAGGTGACTCTGTGAGCACGCTTCCCAACATCCTGCTCATCACCACCGATCAGCAGCGGGCCGATCTATCGACGCGCGAGGGCTTCCCGCTGGATACCACGCCCTTTTGCGACGGCCTGGCCCGCCAGGGGGTCTGGTTCAACCGCGCCTACACGGTGGCCCCCGTCTGCGCCCCGGCGCGGGTCAGCTTGCTGACCGGGCGTTATCCCTCGGTCACGCGCGTGCGCACCAACCACAATATCGAGGATGCCACCTACGGGCAGGACCTGGTGGATGTGCTCAGGCAGCGCGGCTATGCCACCGCCCTGATCGGCAAGAACCACTCGCACCTGACGCCAGAGCGGGTCGAACTCTGGAGCGCCTACGGGCATAGCGCCGGCTTTGGCGAGCCTGGGCGGACGGCTCAGGAGCAGGCCTTCGATCAGTGGCTGGACGATCTGCATCACCGCACCGCCGCTGAGCCCACGCCCTTCCCGCTCGCGTGCCAGGGGCCCTATCGCGCCGTCTCCGACGCCATGCGCTGGATCCGCTCCCTGGACGACCGCCCCTTTTTCCTGTGGCTCACCTTCGCCGAACCGCACAATCCGTACCAGGCGCCTGAGCCCTACTTCTCCCTGTTCCCGCCGGACAGCCTGCCTCCGGCGCGCCAGGGCGTGTCGGCGCTGGCCCGCAAAGGATTCAAATACCAATTCACCCGCGAGCTGGGCGAGGCGGGCATGCCGGGCTATGACGCGCTCATCCCGCGCACGCGCGCCAACTATATGGGGATGCTGCGCCTCATCGATGACCAACTGCGGCGTCTCTTCGCCTTCATGGGCGAGCAGGGCCTCTCCGAGCGCACCCTGTGTTGCGTCACCTCCGACCACGGCGATTTCGTGGGCGAGTACGGGCTGATCCGCAAGGGGCCCGAGATGCCCGAGCTGCTCATGCGGGTGCCGATGATCTGGACAGGACCGGGGATCGAGCGGTTGGCGGACCATCACGGCGCCCACGTGTCGCTGGCGGATGTGATGCCGACCCTCTGCGAGGCGATCGGCGAGCCGCTTCCGATGGGGGTGCAGGGGCGCAGCCTGTGGCCTCTGCTGACCGGCGCGCCCTACCCTGAACAGGAGTTCGCCAGCGTGTACGCCGAGCAGGGATTCGGCGGCCTGCACTACACCGCCGACGACGACCTGGTCCCGCTGGAGGCAGACGGCCTGAACCCCAATGTGAGCTTTGACTGCCTCAACAGCCGCTCTCAGAGCGGCACGATGCGCATGCTGCGCCGCGGCGACTGGAAGCTGATCATGGATATGCAGGGCCGCGGCCAGTTGTACGATCTCGCCAAGGACCCGCTGGAGATGGAGAACTTGTACGGCCAGCCTGCGTATGCCCGCGTCGAGCACGAGCTGCTGGCCGAGCTGCTCGCCTGGACGCTGCGCGTGCAGGATCCGTTGCCGCTGCCTCGCCGTCGCTATGTCATGAAGACGGACCCACGCAACTATTGGAGCCCGTACCGCTGACGGCCAGCGCTCCCGGCGCGGCCCGGGGGATCACCGACTGTAGCTGCGATCGTGGATCGCGGCCCGGGGTCAACGACCCCGGCTACAGACCCGACGCCAGCGTCTTGCGCCCCGCCGCGCTGATCTCCCACACGCCGTGGGGCGAGCCGGCCACGATCAGGCCCTCCTCGCGCATCGTGTTGCGGCACCATTGGGCGGTGTTGCGCCAACGGGGCGTGTCGCTCGTCGCCAGGGAGGCCAGGTCGTGCTCGTTGAGCCGGTCGCGCATCATCTCGAAGACGCGATCCAGCACGGCGGCCATCGGGGCGCTGCCGCCCAGGTCCACCAGCGCCTGCAGGATCGGCCGCCGGTACGCGTCGCCGGGCGTCTTGAGGCCCTTGGGCAGGCGCGGATACGCCGCGGCCGCCCCCGTCTCGATCAGGCCCAGGGCGCGCTTGCGCAGGTCGGCCAGCTCCTCCAGCAGGCCATCCAAGGCCTTCGCGCGGTTGAGCGCCTGCTGGGCCGCGTCATAGTCGCCAGCCTGGGTGGCATGCGTCACTGCCTGGCGCACCGCGCCGATCTGCTCGCCCAGCTCGTCGGCCAGGATGTCAAAGGCTTCGTCCATCAACGTGGCGTCGTTCTTGGACATGGTCGCAACTCCTCCCTTCGGGTGGGGTGCTGAGGTGCCGGGCACTCTCTGCAAGTGCCCGGCACCTGATTCGGCTCCCTACTGTATCGGCCAGGCCCCATGCGCCTCGATCACGGCGTCGATCTCGCCCATCAGTCGGATCGTCTCGTTGAGGGCCACTTGGGGGAAGGTGCCACGCACTTTCCGCAAGCCCCTGGCACCTGCGACTCACATGACTATGTCAGCTTGATCCACTGAGCACAGTCGGTCCGCTGGCCAAAGATGCTGCGACTCGACACGCGTTCGCCCAGCCGCACGAGCTCGGGGTGTTTCTTGAGGTGCATGGCCAGGGTGGCATGGGCGGCGCCGAATGGGCGCACGGCGTCGCGACAGGCGTACAGCGCCTCGATGTAGAGCCGCTGATGTCTCTGCGCCAACGCCAGGATGAACTCGTGGCTGGTGAACACCTCCGGCATCTCGGCGATGAGCGCCGGGTACTCGGCAAATAAGGCATCAAACGCGTTTTCGGTCATCATTCTCCCTCCTGAATCTGGGATGAGGTGCCAGGCACTCGCCAGAGGACTGGCGCAAGTGCCCGGCACCTGATTCGGCTCCCTACTGTATCGGCCAACCCCCGTGCTCCTCGATCACGTCGTCGATCTCGCCCATCAGTCGGATCGTCTCCTTGAGGGCCACTTGGGGGAAGGTGCCACGCACTTTCCGCAAGCCCCTGGCACCTGCGACTCACATGACTATGTCAGCT
>JAFGLK010000196.1 GCA_016928125.1 Anaerolineae bacterium | reverse complement strand
CCCGAGCCCTGGCGCAGCCTGTACGATCCGGATGAGATCACGCTGCCGCCCCAGTTCGGCGCCGACATGCGCGAGAACCCCGTGTTCGCCGCCACCTGCGGCGGCCGGGCGAGTCACTTCCGAGAGCTCTTCGATCCCCGGACGTATCGGCGCATGCTGGCCGCCTACTATGGACAGATCTCGATGATCGATCACTATCTGGGCCAGTTCTTCCAGCGGCTGCGAGACGATGGGCTGTGGGACAACACGCTGCTGATCTTTGTCTCCGACCATGGCGATCATAATGGGGCCTATGGGCTCTTTTTCAAGGGCCAGATGTACGACTCGTGCTGCAAGGTCCCGCTCCTGATCAAGGCACCCGATGGCTCGGCTGGGCGCCGACTAGATGAGGTCGTCAACACGCTGGATCTCTACGGCACCATCCTGGACTATGCCGGTGATGCCGGCTGGCAAGCGCCCGGGATCGAGGCGCGCTCGCTCGTCTCGCTGCTTCGCGACGAGCCCTGCGCGTGGCCCAATCAGACCTGCTCGATCATCGGCGCGGATCCGGCGCGGAACCTGACCATGTTGCGTCGGGATCACCTCAAGCTGATCCGCCTGGCCCGCGGCGATGAGATGCCGCTCTACGAGCTCTACGATCTGCGTCACGAGCCGCTGGAGATACGCGACGTCTTCGCTGATGCCGCCTATCGCGCCGAACGCGACGCCTTGCAGCGTGACCTGGACGCCTGGTGGCGCGAACAGGCGGCCCGCTATCCGCGCAATCCGGTCAGCTACCAGCGGCGGGATTGAGGCGATGTCGAGGCCCGTCAGTCCCACGTTGTGTTTGGAGAGACTCGCGCTCTGTGTACGGGAGCCGTGACCTTTGGTGCGTTCATGCGTCCTATTGGATGAGAGTGGAGGCTGTGCCGGTTCGCCAACGCAGGTTGGTCCGGTGAGCCGTATGGAGAATGCTGGGCATCCCCTCACCTATTGGGGGGGCGGGTGTCGTCCTCTGGAGGTCGAGATCCGGGCCCAAGCCCGTGGTAGTCTAGGAGGGAAAACATGCGTAAGGGTCGTTGGATCGTGGTACTGACCGTGGCTGTGCTCCTGCTCGGCGCGGTGCTGAGCCCCGCCTCGTTGGCGGACCGCCATCGCCTTCGGGTTATCAAATTCGATGGCGTCGTGGACTCTCGTCTGGATGGCGACGAGGAGAACCTTCTAGGCACATGGCGCATCCAGGATGAGGGTGACGTATGGGACGTGGAGATCGTCGAGAGCACGACGGTCATCGAGGCCCACGGCGAGTTGGCGGTGGGCGCCCAGGTCGAGGTGGTCGCCTACGAGACCGAAGAGGAGGATCTGGTCGCCATCGTGGTGCGCGTGGTGGATCCCGAGCCACGGGTGCTCTTCATCAAGGGCTTTGTGAGCGATCTCGGCGACGAGGGTGACTATATGATGGTCGATGGGCGCATGATCCTGCTCACCGAGGAGACCCACATCGTCGGGTTTGGGGAACTGGAAGAGGGCGCCCTGGTACATGTGGTCGTGCGCGCCTCTGGAGAGGAACTGACTGCCTGGCACGTGGTGATCCTGCCCTTGCCGGCCTCGCGCACGATCGTGATGCGTGGCCGGGTGCAGGCGCTTGAGGAGGACTATCTGGTGCTCCACGGCATCACGATCTACATGAATGAGGACACAGTCGTGGAGAATGAAGAGCTCCTCGCGGTCGACGCCTATGTAAAGGTCAAGGCCCAAGCCGTGCGCGAGGGCTCGCAGCTACGGCTGGTGGCCCTGCACATCAAGGTCTATCCCGAGCCCGAGCAAGTCGTGGAGCCGGAAGAGCTCCCCGAGCCCGCGGGAGCGGCAGCATTCGTCGGTCTGCGCTGACCCGCAGCTTGGGCTGATCTGTCGTATGCCTATGCAGTTCAGCCTGGCACAGTGACAGTATGCTGACGCAGGAGGTGTTTTATTCCCTCCTGCGTCATTGTTTGTGGTCATGCAAAAAGGAGTGCGCTCATGACTAGCCGTTTCGTGCTCCGTACGATCTTGCTGTGCGCCCTGCTTCTGTCGGCCAGCGTCATGGCCAGCGCAGCAGATCCCTGGTCGGCCCCCTACAATGTGTCGGCCTCGGCGGCCGATACGGAAGGGGGCGCCCTGGCCCGCGATAGCCAAGGGCGGGTCCACGCCGTCTGGGACGAGAATGGTCAGCTCTTCCACCGCGTCAGAACCGGCGAGGCCTGGTCTGCGCGTGTGTCGCTTTTCTCCGGAGAGGACCCGGCTCTGGGGGCGGATGGCCAGGGGCGCGTGCATCTCGCTTACGTTGGGCATGCGGGCGGCATTGATCGGATCCACTATGCGGTCTGGAGCTCGGGATCGGGCTGGTCGTCATCCCTACGTCCCACCGATGGGGGCGGGGATGCCGACGAGCTGGGCATCGCTGTGACGGGCGCGGGGCGCATCGCCATCGTCTGGCGCGAATCGGCGGAGAGCCCCGGGCCGATCTATCTGGCAGAGTCGGACGACGGCGAGCTCTGGTCTGTGGGTCCGATACCCAATGCTCGCGGCGACGAGCCCACCGCGGTCATTGATTCGCTGGAGCGCCTCTATGTGGCCTGGGAAGACGAATTAGCCGAGGGCCTGCCGCTTGAGATCTGGTTGAGCGTGCAGCAACTCGACGAATGGTCGTTGCCAGAGGCCATCTCGTACACGGGCGAAGGTGAGGACTCGGAGGACCCGGCCCTCGCGTTGGGGCCGGATGGCGTCTACCTGGCCTGGGAGACGGAGGTGGAGGGCGCCCAGGTGATCAAGGTGGCTGTCGGCGCAGGCTCCACGTGGGGCGACGCCGCGGTCCGCTCCACCGGCGCCGAGGCCGGGTCGCCGGTTTTGGCATTCGGACCCGCTGGCCGGGGCCACCTGGTCTGGGAGGCGTCCGGAGCGCTCTGGCATCGCAGGCGCGACCCCAGCGGTGTCTGGAGCGATGCGCAATCCATCGTCGGCGGCCAGGCCAATCTGGCGCTTCAGGGCCTGACGGCTGGCGTGGGGCCGCATGTGATCTGGTTAGCCGGAGCGGGCAGTAGAGAGCTTTACCATAGCGCGCAGATCGTGACGCCCGAGGGCATCGTCTATCTGCCCCTGGTCCTCAGGTAACCGGATTTCCCCCAATCACCAGGCCGACGCGACCGGAGAGGCGGCCTCTCCAGTTGCGTCGGCCGTTTTGCCTCATCTATCTAGCGCCGCAGGCCTGCAGACAGGCCTGCATGTGGCCTCTGGCCTCGGCGGCAATGATGCAGCACTGCTCGAGCGGGTATTCCCTGGCGCCGATGATCTCCAGATCCAGCGGCCCGGCATAGCCGTGGGCGTGCAGCACGCGGATATAGCCCACCAGATCGATGTCGCCGCGCCCGTTGGCCTGCATCTCGGGCTTGCCGGGGTCGTGCTGGCGCCCCTTGCAGTCGCGGATATGCACATGCTTGACCCGCGAGATCACCGCCGCGATCGCCTCGACCGGGTTCTCACCGGCGCGATGGATGTGCGAAGGGTCCATATCGATCCCAAAGGCGGGCGAGGTGATGGCCTCCATCACGCGCAAGGTGGTGGGCGTATCGTGGATGCTGGCGCCCACGTGGGCCTTGACGCACAGCGTCACGCCGTAGCGCTCCGCCATGCCAGCCAGCCGCCCCAGCGAGTGGATGGTCTGCTGAAGGCCGTCCGGGTCGTCGCTCTTGCCTCCCGGGCCGCAGTTGACCACCGGAACGCCCAGTTCTACTGCGGCCGCAAAGGCGCTCTCCATCACCGTCGGGTCTTGGGAGGGCTGCTCCATGGCCAGCAGCGCCAGGCCATACTCGGCCGAGAGGCGCCTGATCTCGGGCGCCAGCTCTCGCCAACGCT
>JAFGLK010000195.1 GCA_016928125.1 Anaerolineae bacterium | reverse complement strand
CGACGATCAAAAGCCCGAGCCAGAGGCGCCTCCCGCCGGCACGCATCCGCTTCTTCCCTCCGACAAACCCGTCTGGGCGCTCATCCTCCCCGAACAGCCGACCGACACTATGGAAGCCCGCCACTCAGACCGTGTGCATGATACCATACGGCACAACCATGGTCAAAGCTCAACGCACTCAACTGGTTGAGTATCTCAGCTGTTGTATAATGGTACAGTAGAAGCGTATGCGGAGGAGACATGCGAGTCATCGAGAGTGTAAACGGCAGCTTGCCCTCAGGCGCAAGCTGGGATGCCTTCGTGGCCCGTGATCCCCACGGGCATCTGTTGCAGACCTGGGCCTGGGGGGATCTGAAGGCGTCCTTCGGCTGGCGCCCCGTGCGCCTCGTCGTGGAGCGCGATGGCCAAGAGGTGGCCGGAGCTCAGGTTCTCTACCGACCGTTTGGGCCTTTTACGCTGGGCTATGTGCCCAAGGGTCCGGTGCTCGCGTCGGATGATCCCCAGGATCTGGATCCCCTCTGGGCCGCGATCCATCGCCGCTCAAGGCGCATGCGGGCGGTGGCCCTCAAGGTGGAGCCCGAATGGCGTGATGAAGATGCCCAGGCGCATGCGCGCCTGCAAGCGGCGGGTTTCCACCCCAACAGCCAAACGATTCAGCCCCGCAGGACGATCATCGTCGACCTGAGCGCCGATGAGGAGGAGATCCTAACGCGCATGAAGTCCAAGTGGCGCTACAACGTGGGACTATCCATCCGCAAGGGCGTGGAGGTACATACGGCTGATCTGGCTGAGATCGAGCGCTTTTTCGCGATCATGCAGATCACCGGTGAGCGGGACGCGTTTGCCATCCACAGCCTCGACTACTATCGGCAGGCCTGGGAGCTCTTTGCGCCCAGCGATCGTGTGCGCCTCTTGATAGCGACCCATGAGGGCCAGCCCCTGGCCGGCTTGATGGTCTATGCCTTTAACGGCGCGGCCTGGTACATGTACGGCGCCTCATCGAGGGCGCATCGCAACGTGATGCCGAACCACCAGCTGCAGTGGCGGGCGATGCAGTGGGCCAAGAGCGTGGGCTGCAGCCAGTACGACTTGTGGGGGATCACCGATACGGATCCCGACGGTCCCAGCGCAGAGCTCTCCGGCGTGGAGCGCTTCAAGGCGGGGTTCGGCGGCGATGTCTTGCGCTACGTGGGCGCCTATGACTATGTGTACATCCGGCCTCTCTACCGGCTCATGAACGCCCTGTGGACGCGCCGGCGTCGAGGCGCTTAGCGACGGCGCACCCCCAATTCGGCATACAAATCCTCAATATCATCCACCACCACATCCCAGCTATAGCTCTGAGCCACGTGGAGGGCTCGCCGTCCCAAGCGGTGGCGCAGACAAGCGTCCCCCAGCACCAGCTCCAGCTTGTCCGCCAGAGCCTTCGGGTCGCGCTCCGGCACGAGAAAGCCGGTCTCCCCGTCTCGCACGGTGTAGGTCAGGCCGCCCACGCGCGAGGCGATCACCGGCGTGCCGCAAGCCATGGCCTCCAGGGCCACCATGCCGAATGACTCGTAGAGCGAGGGCATGACGCATGCCACGCTGGCGGAGTAGTAGTAGGGCAGATCATCCTGGGAACGAGAGCCGATAAAGACGACCAGGTTATCGAGGCCCAGCTCGTGGGTGATGTCGTTCAGGCAATCGAGCTCCCCCACCAGGGCCTCGAGATGGCTCTCCCGGTCCCCGCCGATGACCGCCAGACTGAGCTCCTGAGCCCGGCGCGGATGCATCCGACGGGTGAGCTCACACATCGCCTCCAGCAAGACGCGCAGCCCTTTGACCGGATCGAGGCGGCCCACAAACAAGAAGAGATCGCGTTCATCAGGGATGCCCAGTCTCTGGCGGGCTTGCTGTTGATCGATAGGACGGAAGCGCGTCAGGTTCACGCCGCAGGGCACCACGACGATCTTGTGTTCATCCACGCGATAGAGATCGAGCATCTGCTGCCGATCGAGCGGTGTAGCCGCCACCACCCGGTCGGCAAAGTCCATGATCTCTTGCTCGATCCCCGCGCGTTGGCTGGCCTCCCGCTGCTCGTGTTCGTCGGCCACGAGATCCTTCATACGCCCCAGGGTATGGAACATGTGCACGACAGGGACGGTCCACGCCTGGCTGAGCTCTCGCGCCGCCCACCCCGATAACCAGTAATGGCTATGGATCAGATCGTAGCGTATCGTCTGTTGCGCACAGAAGGTCTTGATGCCCTGAACGAACTCGGGGAGATACTGAAATAGCTCACGACGATCAATCCGCTCGGCGGGTCCCGCTGGAATGTGAATCAGGCGACCACCGCCGTTGATCTCAATCTTCGGCTTGGAGGGATCGCAATCTGGCGCGTCCTGTAGGCGCGTGAAGGTATCAACTTGCCAGCCCCGCTTGACCAGATGCTGGGTCAACTCGCGCACGTAGACATTCATACCCCCCGTTTCCTTGCCGCCCAAGGCCGCCAAGGGGGATGTGTGCATACTCAACATGGCGATTCGACGGTCCAAACGTCACCTCCAAGTGGGCGCTTCATGTAACTGACGTCACGATGGCGCGGATCTCCGCAGGCAATCATCATGAGGTGAGGTCAGGAAAACACGACTCAACTCGCGCCCAGTGGGCCGGGCACGATGTCTACAGGCCGCAAAAAGGGGGATGGGCCTGGCCAGCCCATCCCCACGCACGCTCAACACGGCATGCATCTGGCCCTAGAGATCGAACAGGCGATCGCTAGAGTCCTTGACTAGACTAGAGTCCCTTCTCGCCCATGTAGACCAGCAGATCGGCCACACGGCATGAGTAGCCCCACTCGTTGTCGTACCAGCTGACCACCTTGACCATGTTGTCGATGACGGAGCACGAGTCGGCATCGATGATGCTCGAGCGCGTATCGCCCTTGAAATCCATCGATACCAAGGGCTCCTTGCTCACGCCGAGGATGCCCTTCATGGGGCCGGCGGCGGCAGCATCAAAAGCGGCGATCAGCTCCTCGAGCGTGCATGGCTTTTGGAGTTCGGCCACAAAGTCCACGATCGAGACGGTAGGCGTGGGCACACGCATGGCCATGCCATCGAATTTGCCCTTCAGATCAGGGATCACCAGGGCGACGGCACGCGCGGCGCCAGTGGTGGTCGGGATGATGTTCAAGGCGGCGGCACGCGCGCGGCGCATGTCTCTGTGTGGCAGATCATGCAGACGCTGGTCGCCGGTGTAAGAGTGCACCGTGGTCATGAGACCCTTGACGATGCCCCAGTTGTCATGCACCACCTTGGCGGCTGGGGCCAGGCAGTTGGTTGTGCAGGAGGCATTCGAGATGATCGTGTGCTTGGCGGGATCGTACTGATCCTCGTTGACGCCCAGGACGATCGTGATATCCTCACCCCTGGCCGGGGCGCTGATGAGCACTTTTTTCGCGCCGCCTTGCAGATGCGCCGCGGCTTTGGGGGCATCGGTGAAGACACCACTCGACTCGACCACGATATCTGCACCCAGATCGCCCCAGGGAATCTGGGCGGGATCGCGGTGCGCCGAGAACTTGATCTCGTGACCGTTGACGATCAAGGCATTCTCGGTGGCCTCGACCGTGCCAGCGAATCTGCCATAGATCGAGTCGTACGTGAGCAAAAGATCAAAGGCCGACGGCGGGAAGAGGTCATTGATCCCCACCACCTCGATCTGATCGGCATAGTTCTCGACGATCGCCTTGAACGACTGGCGACCAATCCGACCAAAACCATTGATGCCCACTCTGACTACCATTTCGAGCTCCTTTCTTGATGAGAACCTTCACTCGACAGAGGATTCACGCGCCACGTTGTGCACGCAGTCGCAAAATGGCTGCCGCCATCATCGGGAGACGATACGTTCATCTTGTTGCACTGTCTACAGTGGACACCTGGGTACAAGGGCGTCCAGCTGCAACGAACCTAGGAGGCCCTGCCTGCCCTGAGACCAGCGCTAGTATAGTGCATGCTGACCCAAAAGTCAACGCTTCCTGCGCCCAGCTGCACCCAGATTGCGCCCAGACGCCATCGTTCTTCCGACGAAATCTGACAGGCCCGCGCTAGGGCTCGAAAATCATCGCCTCCGTGAACTCAGCCTGGAAATCCAGCCTGCCCGATAGCTCCAGGTACTCGGCGCGAGCCACGATCTCGCCCGCTTCGTCTCGAGCTGACTTGGAGAGGAGGGCCATCTTGGCTCCAGAGCCCGCGGCGTTCCCCACCGGCAAGAACTCGGCATTCGGGAATCGCGGGATGAGCCCGATGCCGAGGGCGCTCTGAGGCTTGATGTAGTTGCCAAACGCGCCCGCCAGGTACACATGACGGACATCTTCCACCCCGATGCCCAGCTCTTTCATCAGAATCTCGATGCCGGCGCGAATCGCTCCCTTGGCCAACTGCAACTCGCGTACATCTCTCTGGGTGATCGCGACGGGACGTCCGGCCGCTCCCTGCCCAGCCCCCACGAGCTCGAAGCGACGTTGTGCGCCAGCGCCGGAGATGTACCCGGCGAGTTTGACGTGTCCGTCGCTACGCTGCGCCAGAGCTTCTTGATTCAGCATCATGCCGGTGCCATCCACAACCCCAGCCCCAAGCATCTCGGCTACAGCATCTACCAAACCCGAGCCGCACAATCCGCGCGGCGGGCTGCTGCCAATGACATGCCAGTGCACATCGCTATCGATCTCGACCGCGTCGATTGCGCCATCCGAGGCGCGCATGCCGCAACTCAGATGAGCCCCCTCGAAAGCAGGCCCGGCCGCCGTGGAGCAGGTGATCAGCCGCTGCACAGAGCCCAGCGCCATCTCGCCGTTCGTGCCGATATCGATGGCCAGGGCCATGTCTTGTTGCTTGTGCACGCCGGTGGACAGGATCACGCCCACCGTATCTGCCCCCACCCACCCGGCGATGTTGGGCAACACGCAGATACTGGCTTCGGGATCGATAGCAAGGCCCAGATCGCCAGCGCGCAGGCACAAGGCCTGGTTGACCGCCGGGACGTAGGGTGCCTGCGCCAAAGCGGTGGGGCTCACGCCCAGGAACAGATGCTGCATGGTGGTGTTGCCCACCACCGTCATAGCCAGGAGATCGTTCGCGGAGACGCCAGCCGTAGCCGCGGTCGCCGCGATGATCTTGTTCAGCGCGGCGATGATCTCGCTCTGCAACGTCTTGAGGCCCTCTGGGTAGCGCGTAGCATAGTCGATCCGCGACACCACGTCGTCGCCATAGCGCGTTTGAGGGTTCAGCAGCGATGAGACCGCCAGTTGCTCACCCGATTCCAGATCCAGCAGATAACCCACCACCGTCGTGGTGCCGAGGTCGAAAGCGATGCCCAGAAGCCGCTCGGGAGCCTCGCCCGCCTCGATCCGCACCAGACGGCTCCCGCCGAGATCCTCGATCTCGATCAAAGAGATGAGCCCATCTCTCTCGCGGAGCGCCTTCGGAAGCTGGCGGAGCGCCCGCAGAGTCGGCTTGGGACAGGGCCTTCCATCCGGGAAACGCGATGCCCAAGCGCGCGCCACGTTGGCCCAGTCGGGCAGTTGCTCCTCGAGAGTGGTGGCCGGCACCTGGAGCAGCCATTTGTGCACCCAGGGCTCGAGCTGCAACGCTCCCTGCACGCCCTGGTCGAGGATGCTCACGCGTGAGAGGCGTGATTCCTCAGGGACAATCACATCCACATCGGCTGCGATCACGGCCTGACAGGCCAAGCGGTAACCGCGGGCCAGTTCGTCCTCACTCAGGCCCTTCAGCTCAAGCGCCGTCGGAGCGGAGAGGCCCCCTGTGGCGATCACTTTGCACTTGGCACAAGTGCCTCGGCCGCCACATACGCTCTCCAGCTCGACGCCGCCGGCGATGGCGGCATCGAGCAGCGTCTTGCCACGCTCGATCTCGACCCTAACGCCCGAGGGCTGAAAGCGAATCTTCATCCAACCTCAATTCCCAAGCGGGCAGCCCGCTTTTTGAAAGACCAAAAGATGAGACAGGCCCAACCACTGGAGCGGGGTCCGTTCCAGAGCATAGCTGGCCTTCTGCAGCAGCCGACCCAGCCGTGGATGCCTGGCCACAATATTGTCATAGCCGGCGAAAACGCCCCGATGCACGATCGTCCGCCCCTCGCAGGCGTCCAGCAAGGCCCTGAGCTCGCGCCGGGTGTAGGCTCGAACGTGCGGGCAGAGCCGATCGCGCCATCGATTGGGCAGATAGTTCACCAGCGGGATATTCCCGTAATGATACTGCCCCCGCCAGTAAAAGCCATGCGTCTCGAAAGGGTACCAACGATTGGGCGTAAAGATCACCAGATGCCCGCCTGGCTTGAGCACTCGACAGGCCTCTTCCACGGCGGCACGATCATCCTGCACATGCTCAAGCACTTCGTTGGAAAAGACGACGTCAAAGAACCCATTCGGATAGGGCAGATCCTCAGCCGAGCCCTCGGCAACCTGAGGCCAGCGCTTTCGCACCTGGCGCACCTTGTCAGGGTCGATATCTACCCCGTAGACATGCTCGCTCCGAGCTCGAAACCGATCGGTGTATAGCCCCAGCCCACAGCCCACATCCAGAATAGCGACCCCCTCGAGGGCCACATAACGTTCCACCAGGCGCACCCGTCGTTCCTGGCCTGCTCGCCACACATAGCTCGGGTGCCCCAGGGCAATGGCTTTCGATTGCGAAGTCGCTTCGGCCTGACTCACGCTCTCCCCCAACGAACAACGCCGCCGCGGTAGCCCCGACCACCGCCGGTCAGCCGAAACTTATGTTACTCCTAGAGTGGAAAAGGCACAAACGGTGGATCAGCCCAGGATTGCGCCAGCTCTGCGCGTTGAGATGCCCAGCCTGCGGGGAGGGCTCACGCAGGCGGGACGAATTCTCTTGCCACGGCGCCGATCTGATCCTCAGAGACGGAGCGACAGGGCAATCAGCCACTGCGCCAGGAAGTAGGGCCCCAAGACAAAGATCGGCGAGCGCCTGAGGGGCTTGACGAAGCGATTCGCCGCCAGGAGCGCATCAGAGATCACAAAGCATGCCGCTCCGCCAAAAGCCAGGAGCGCCCCGCTCTCCGCCGTGACGGCCCAGCGCACCCAGGCGCGCCAGGCCATAGCCATGATGGCGAGGGTGTAGGCCAGGGCCGGCCAGCGCATCGACCCCAAATGCGGTGCGAGGAGACCAAACGCGAGCGAGACCGCGCCGACCGCGAGGAGCGCGGGCCACGCCGAAGGCAGGAGCGGCATACCCACCGAAAAGGCGGCAATGTAACAGAGGTGCGCACATAGAAAACATGCCAACCCCACGACAAAGTGATCGCCGGGCCACATCAAGGCGATATCTCCAGCCAACGAGCAAGCCAACCCTATGGTGATCAGGAGACTGCCAAGACTGAACCAAGCCAAGGTCGATTCCAGCGCCAGAGCCAGGATCAAGGTCGTGGTCAGGGGTTTGAACAGGTAAACCTGGCGCCGGGCGCCGAGGCAATCGGCGCGGATCGTGAGCCCTGCCGATATCAGAATCAGGCCAGACAACATCGCAGTCAGACGGCACCTCCCTGCGTAGAGCGCCTAGCAGGGCCTCCATCGCGCCAGCTGGAGGACCAGGCGCGCGGAACACCCCTCGGTAACCCTGAGGGCCCGACACCCACGGCTTCCCCAGACGATCGGCCAACTACGGAGCGCTCAGTAACAGTGGGAGCTCCTTTGTTGGCCCGCGCTGTCGTAGAGGTAGCCACAATCACCCGAGTTGCTCCAGAGGGCCCTTCCCGATGAGAAAGAGAGTCCGCCCGACTCGGGATGTACTTCGTTCGTGTAAACCCGGCACGTCTGACCAGGCGCAAGGACGTAGGCCGGGAATGTAAAGTCCTGGCCGGTGGCGCCGGCGTTGAGGCGCCAGCCGCCGAGCTCGACGGATTCGGTGCCGGTGTTCTTGAGCTCGCAGTACTCGTCGGGCTCATTGCGGCCATTGACGCCGTCTGCATGCACATGGGCAATCTGGACGCCGCCCCCTGAGGCCACCGGCGCGGCCGTAGGGGGCGCCGGCGGCACGGTAGGCGGTGGTAGGGGAGTGGGCGGAATCGGCGTCGGCGGCGGCACGGTGGGGGCAAGGGTGGGCGGCGGTAGGGGAGTGGGCGGAATCGGCGTCGGCGCCACGGTCGGTGCCGATGTGGCTGGCAAGGCCACATCGGGAGACGCCGCCAGCGTGGCCGACCCAGACGAGATGTCCAGCGGCTGCCCGCGCACGTCTCCTTCAAGGGATGGCGCCAGGGTGGGCTCAAGCTCAGTTTCGGCGCTGTCCCCTGGCGGGAGCGAGGTCTGTTCAGGCTGCGGCGTCCCGGATGCCACGGTTTCCGACAACTCCGATGGAACCACAAGCGCCATCGCCACGTCCTTTCG
>JAFGLK010000194.1 GCA_016928125.1 Anaerolineae bacterium | reverse complement strand
CTCGATGACCTGGCCAAGCTGCCCTTCACGCGCAAGAGCGACTTTCGAGACAATTACCCCTTCGGGCTGCTTGCCGTGCCGCGCAGGCAGGTCTCGCGCGTGCATGCCTCCAGTGGCACCACGGGCAAGCCCACGGTGGTGGCCTACACCCGCAACGATCTGGAGATGTGGCGCGAGGTCTGCGCGCGCAACCTGGCCGCCGGCGGCGTCACCAGCGAGGACACCATGCAGATCTCCATGGGGTATGGACTGTTCACCGGGGGGCTCGGCTGGCACTATGGCGGCGAGTATTTGGGCGCCACCATCGTGCCCGTCTCTTCAGGCAACACCAGGCGCCAGATCATGCTCATCGAGGATCTCGAGGCCACCGTGTTCTGCTGCACCCCTTCCTACGCCATCTATGTGGCCGAACAGGCCGAGGAGATGGGCGTGGACTTGCGGCGCAGTGCGCTGCGGGTGGGCATCCACGGCGCCGAGCCCTGGTCGAGCGCCATGCGCGAGGAGATTCGGCGGCGATTGGGGATCGACCCGATCGACACCTACGGCCTGTCGGAGATCGTGGGGCCCGGCGTGTCGGGCGAGTGCACCGAACACTGTGGCCTGCACATCAACGAGGATCATTTCCTGGTCGAGATCATCGATCCGGATACGGGCGAGCAGCTGCCCTACGGGCGTCACGGCGAGTTGGTCATCACCACGCTGACCAAGGAGGCCCTGCCGGTGCTGCGCTACCGCACAGGTGACATCACCTGCCTCGACCCGCTTCCGTGCAGTTGTGGGCGCACGCAGGCCAGGATGGAAAAGATCAGCGGGCGCACCGACGACATGCTCATCGTGCGTGGCGTGAACGTGTTCCCGTCGCAGATCGAGACGGTGCTGCTCCAGGTTGAGGGGGTGCAGCCCCACTACCTGATCATCGTGGACCGCGAGCGGGGCGCCATGGACGATCTGGAGATCTGGGTGGAGGTGTCGGAGCAGATCTTTAGCGACGACATCGGCCAGTTGCGCCATCTCCAGGAAAAGGCTGAGTTTGAGATGCGCGAGACCCTGGGCATCCAGGCGCGCATCCGGCTGGTGGAGCCGAATCGCATCGAGCGCAGCATGGGCAAGGCCAAGCGCGTGATCGATCGGCGCGATGTGTATGCCAGCGACTAGACGAGGACGCTGCGCGCTGAACGCGTAGCCAGGGCTAAGCCCATCGCGGACTGGTTTGGGCGGCAGGGCACAAGAGGGCGCGCCCCGCAGGGGCCAGGGCGCACGGATAGGGAGGGCACACATGAAGACCGTTCAAGTATCTGCGTTTCTGGAGAACCGGCCCGGGAGGCTGCTCTATCTCCTGGAGATGCTGGCCGAGGCCGACATCAATGTCATCGCACACAATATCGTGGACGCGTCCGACTTTGGCATCATTCACCTGATCCTCGACAAACCGGAGCGGGCCCTGCAGATCATCCGCAAAGCGGGGCTGACCTGCTCGGCCGCCCCCGTGCTTCAGGTGACGGTTCCCGATGAGCCGGGGGCCTTTGTCGAAAGAGTGCTCAAGCCCTTGGCCGACGCCGACGTCAATATCGAGTACAGTTACACCTATAGCGCTCCCCGCGAGGGCCAGGCGATGATCATCCTCAAGGTGGATGACCTGGAGCTCGGCGAGAAGGCGCTTCAGTCCGACTAGAGCCTGACTCGGATCGAGGTCAGGCCTCAGGGACGGCGACCAAGGGCTGGGCGCCAGGGCCCGGTCAGAAGCCTCCCAGGCCTGAGCTGGGCGCGCGCTGCATGAGCATGGCCATGCGGGTGCGCGCCAGCACATACAGGGCATCCTCGCCCCGCTCGCGCGCCAGATCAGAGGCGCGCTCGAAATCGGCGATGGCCTGGCTGGTGTCTTGCTGCGCCTCGTAGATGCTACCCCTCACAAAGTAGGCCTGCGGCGACTCGGGATCCAGTGCCAGGGCGGCCTCGACGCGCTCAAGCGCCGCATCCAGATTGCCCACTGTCTCGTAGGCCCGTGCCACGGTGATCTCCAAGCCCACCGGATCGCCCAGCTGCTCGCGCGCGATCTGGAACTCGCGTGCCGCCTCGTCCTCCTGGCCATTGGCCTCATACAGCACGGCCAGGGTGGCATGTGCTTCGGGTATCTCGGGGTAGGTGGCGATAGCCTGCTCGTAGAGCGCAATGGCCTCCTGTCGGTCGCCCCCCTCGTACAGGATCTGCTCCGCCTGTGAGCTGTAGTTGCGCGCCGCCTTCTCGGTTGGATCCATCCCAAAGAAGCGATTCATGATATAGTTGCCCACCAACAACACGGCGAGCACCGCGACGATGATGATCGTGGATCGCACCGCCAGCCGTCGGCGGCGGTCGGATACCTCATAGTCGAGGTACCACCACCAATACTCCTCCGGCGGATTCTCCTCCTGGCGGGCGGCCTCCAGGCCGCCCATGCCACGCAGTTCGCCCATCAGGATGCTGGCCTGCCGGCGCAGCATGTTGTCGACGGTCTCGACCCGCGTCTGCTCGGCGCGCACATCCATGCCAGCTGCCCGGCGGCTCTCCAGCTCGCGCTCGACCCGGTCGCGCAGGCGCAGCGTCTCGATGGCGCTCTCGCCCCGACCTCCCAGGCGGTAGGCCTGCAACTCCAGATCGCGGATCATATCGCGCAACTTGGTCAGCGCGGTCTCGATGCCGATATCCTGCTCAAGGGCGCCCTTTGGCATGTTATCCTCCCGGTCCTATGCGGAGCGAAACTGACCGAACATGGCCCGGTCAGATGGTCTTCAGGGCAGTGTAGCACGCTGATTATCCCACGGCTGGCCGCCTTGTCAAAAAAGCCCGCACACGCGGCGGCGCGCCGATGGCGGGTGTGCAAGCCCGTTGCACGCACCCCAAAGTGTTGACGCATCTTCAACCTGCCTTGTTCGGTCCAGCTCATCCCTGGCTGATGGATGGCCGGCACCTGCCGTCCATGCCAGATCGGCCGCCGAGCGAGCGGTAGCCGACCCGGGATTTCGCGATTCGCTGCGAGTTTTCGGCCCCATGCGCCGGGTGTGGTATAATCCCCCAGCTTTGCCAGGTTCTGTCAACTATATTGTGACGCGTGCCCCTGACCTGACGTGCACGCGGAAACCTAGCAGGAGTAGGATCATGCCCAATCTTGAGACCGTCCGGGAGACGCTGGACCAGGTGATGGACCCTGAGCTGAACCGCAGCATCGTCGATCTAGGGATGGTGCACGACCTGGCTCTGGATGATGGCGTCGTGAGCTTTACCCTGGCCTTGACCACCTTGGCCTGCCCGATGCGTGGGCGCATGCAAGACGACGCGCGTCAGCGCTTGCTGGCGCTGGAGGGCGTGCGCGATGTGCAGATCGCCACGCGTGAGATGACCGCCGACGAGAAGGAGCGCGTCTTTGGGCCGCGCCAGGCTGACCAGGGCTCTGCGGCGGCCGTGAACCGCATCGCGCACGTGGTGGCCGTGGTCAGCGGCAAGGGGGGCGTGGGCAAGTCCACCGTGTCGGCCCTGCTGGCCGTGGCGCTGCGCAAGCGCGGCTACACCGTAGGCCTGCTCGACGCGGACATCACCGGCCCGTCCATCCCCAAGATGCTCCTGGGCGAGGAGCCTGGCCACCCGCTGGGCAGCCCGCTGGGCATTCTGCCCATCACGTCGCCCCTGGGCATCAAGGTCATGTCGATCAACCTGTTGCTGGCCGACGTCAACCAGGCCGTGATCTGGCGCGGGCCGCTGATCAGCGGTGCCATCAAGCAATTCTATGGCGATGTGGTCTGGGGCGCCTTGGATTACCTGATCGTCGATCTGCCGCCCGGCACCTCGGATGCCTCGCTGACTGTGATGCAGACCATCCCGCTCAACGGCATCGTGCTGGTCACCACGCCCCAGAGCCTGGCGGGCATGGTGGTGCAAAAGGCCGCCTCCATGGCCGCCCAGCTCTCGATCCCGGTCTTGGGCGTGATCGAGAACATGAGCTATGTGAAGTGCCCCGATTGCGGCAAGATGATCGAGCTGTTTGGCAGCAGCCACGCATTCGAGCTGGCGCAACGCTTGGGGGCGCCACTCCTGGGGCGCATGCCCATCGACCCTGAGCTGGCCGAGGTGGCGGATCGCGGGGATCTCGAGGCCCACGAGGTGGACGAGTTCGAGCTGCTGCTAGACAAGCTCCTGGCGATCATGCCCGATGAGGCCTGCCTGCCCCAATAGCCCCGCCTGCAACTCGGGTATGACAGGAGGGGCCCACCCGTGCACCAACCTCCGGCGCCCGGCCTCGATGCGCCAGCAGCCCGTGTGCTGCTGGCGCGCCATCGCGCCTTCTGGCGACGGACCGCCGCCGAGCATCCACTGATCCAGTGCAGCACGCGGCGCACGTCGCTGCCCGAGTCCGACGAGGCGTTCGAGCGCCTCACGCCGCGTGCCTTCCTGGCCGGCCTGCCGGCCGCGCTGGACGACCTGGAGCGGCGCACGGCCGCGTCCAGCGTTCTGGATGGCGATCTCTTTCGCTGTCTCGAGCTGCCCGGCCAGCCGCCCTGGATGATCGCCATCCTGGGCTGCCCCGTGTACGTGGCCAGGAGATCGGGGGTGCAGCGCTGGGGGCGACTGCCGGGCGGCTGGGAGCAGCTTCAAAGCCTCGATCCCGATGTGGGCGGCGTCTGGCGGGGGGCGCTTCGCCAGGGCGTGAGCCAACTCGTGGCCCTCTGCGGCCGTGATGCGGCGCGCCTGCCCATCGCCACCTTCCACGGCCGCGGGCCGGTCGATCTGCTGGCCCAGGCTCTAGGCGATGAGGCGCTGGCCCTGCGGGTGGCCGATGACCCCGCGAGCCTATCACCCGTGCTGGAGAAGCTGACCGCGCTCTGGATTGACCTGGCGCGGGAGGTGCTGGCGCTGGTCCCACCGACCGCGGGGGGCTACTTGCACCGCTACGGCCTCTGGGCGCCTGGGACGCTGGCGGCGATCGCCGTGGACGCCGCCGGGCTGCTCTCTCCGCGCAGCTATGCCGAGCTCTTCCTGCCCCATGATCGGCGCATCTGCGCCGCGTTTGACCATCTGCTGGTCCATAGCCACTCGGGCGCCCTGACCCACGCCCGCCTGTGGGGCAACTTGCCCGGCGCGGCGATTCAGATCGTCGAGGACGCGGGCGATGCGGCGGCCTGGCCCGCGCTCCTCGACGTGGCCCGCGACCTGCAGGCTCGGGGACACCCACTGCTCCTGAGCCTGGCGGAGCCTCACCTGGCCTCCGCACAGGCCGAGCTCGACCCGCGCGGGCTGGCGCTGGTCACGGTCGGCTGAGGGCAGCCCCTTGAGGGCCGCGGGCCAGCTACCAGGGCCATTCGTGCCCGCGCCAGTCACGCAGCACCAGCCGGTCCTCGTCGGCCAGATCGGCGCAGAAATAGCGGATCGCGGGCACTGCGGCCTCCTCCGGCTCGAGGTCGGCCTCGGTGTTCTTGACGCCGCGCATATAGCTGCGCAGCCAGCCGGGATGGTACACCCGGAAGGTGTAACCCTTGGGGCGCAAGGCGTTGAACAGGATGCGGACGCCCATGTTGAGCGCGGCCTTGGACATGCAATAGCCATAGTTGTTCGTGCGCCGGCTGGCGTTGATGCTGCCCGCCTCGGATGACACAAAGGCCAGCCGTTTGAGCACGCCCCGGTCGAGCAGCGGCAGGAACGCCTCCGCCACGCGCAGCGGCCCCAGCGCGTTCACGTCGAACATGCGGTGCATCTCGCCATAGTCCTGAGGTTCGCGCGTGTCGCGCACGTGGATGCTGCGCTCGCTGGTGGGCGAGCCCACCCCCGCGTTGTTGATCAACAGATCGAGGCCAGCGACGCACTCGGCCACGCGCTTCGCTGCGGCGTGCACCGAGCCCTCCGAGGACACATCCAGAGATACGATCTCGAGCCGTTCGGGATAGCGCGCCGCCAGCGCGTCCAGCTCAGGCCAGTCGGGTAGGTACTGCCCGGCGTAGACCCGCCAGCCCGACTCCAGCAGGCGCACCGTCAGGCCCTGACCCAGGCCCCGATCGGCGCCGGTGACGAAAGCGGTCTGCTCCACCATCTCAACGCCTCGGAATGGGGTGATAGGTGCGGCACCAACGCAAGGCGTTGCGCAGCACGGCCTGGAAGCCAGGCTGCAGCCAGACCTCCGGGTTGTGCCCGGGCGTCAGGACGCACACCCGTCCCAGCCACACGCTGCGAGTCCAGGCCCCGGGCTGGGCTCCATTCTTCGAGGTCGTGGTGGCGAATACGTCCACGTTGGGGTCGTCGACGGTCATGAAATAGTGCTCGTCCACCACCGTAAAGGGCTCGCATCCCACCGCCAACGAGTGACCTTCGGCAGGCTGGAAGGTCACCGGGCACTGCTTGGGATGATGATCGAACACGCCCCCCAGCAGGCGGCGCAGCCCGGGCGTCTCCCGATAGCCCGCCGTGCCCGAGTGTACCGCCAGCAGCCCGCCGCCCATCAGGACATATTCGAAAAACGCCTGCTCCACCTCGGGCGTCATCCAGGGGGAGCGATCCGCCGCCGAGACATGGTTCGACTTGGCCAGGAGCACGACGGGATAGCGCCGCATCCGTTCCGCCGACCACTCGGTCGCGTCCTCGATAAAGTCAAAGTGGAACTCGTGGTCGCCCAGGGCCTCAAGCCCGCTCCGCACGCGGCTCGAGGGATGGTCGTGGTCGTCGCACAACACGAGTACTTGCATGGTTGAACCTCCGATGTGTGATGACATGCGAGAGCGCGCTTCCACTGTAGCCTCGATCGAGGCCCAGATCTCGGCGCCCAGGCAGCGGCGGCCATTCTAGCCCAGGATGTGGGCCAAGGCAAGGGGCGGCGCCAGCGCACACAGCGGATCCCGGGCGGCCCTTCGAGAACCTCCGCCCTCGCCGAAGCAGGGGCGCATGCCATGCGCCCACAGGAGCAGGCCCAGACGCAGATCGGCACCCCGCTGCGTCCCCTGCCTACCGGGAGGTCGGCGCTCCTTGACTCCCATTTGTGCCCCGCGCTCAGTGGATGTATACTCCTCTCGCCGGCGACCTCCGCTGGAGGCGCCGAGACGGATCGTCTGTACAACCTGTCGCTTGGATCGCGCTGCGACCGAGACGGCGTACACGGATCGACGGATCAGCCCGTCATGACGCCCTCGCGTGGCCTGCGCGAGGGTTTTTTATGTTTGACTGGAGTGGAGAGCGACGATGTCGAGCACGCTCATCCAGGCCCACAACCTGCACTACGCCTACGACCATGCCAGCGAACGCCCCATCCCCGCGCTGCAGGGCGTGGATCTGGAGATCGGCGCGGGCGAATACGTGGCCGTCGTGGGCCACAACGGCTCGGGCAAGTCGACCCTGGCCAAGTGCTTGAACGGCCTGCTGTTGCCCCAGGAGGGCCAGGTGCTGGTGGATGGCCTCGACACGGGCGACGACGCGGCGCTCCGCGCGATCCGCGCCAAGGTGGGCATCGTGCTGCAGAACCCCGACAACCAGTTCATCGCTCCCAGCATCGAGGAGGAGCTGGCCTTTGGTCCGGAGAACCTGGGGCTGCCGCGGGCCGAGTTGCGCCAGCGCGTTGAGGAGGCCCTGGCGCAGGCTGGCCTGGCCGACGTGCGGGACCGCAATCCGCACCTGCTCTCCACCGGCCAGAAGGCGCGCCTGGCCATCGCCAGCATCCTGGCCATGCGGCCGCGCTGCCTGATCCTGGACGAATCCACCGCCCTGCTCGACCCCCTCTCGCGCGCCGAAGTGCTGGCCCTGATGGCCCGCCTGCACGCAGAGGGGCTGGCGATTATCGCCATCACCCACAGCATGGACGAGGCGGCCCTGGCCGGGCGCGTGGCTGTGCTGGACCAGGGCCGCCTGGTGATGCAGGGCCCGCCCCGCGACGTGCTCACCCAGAGCGCGACCCTGGAGGCGATCGGTCTGTTGCCCCCCAGCGTGACGCGCATCGCCGATGGGCTGCGCCGCCGCGGCCTGGCCCTGGACGAACGGATCGTGGGCGTGGAGGAGCTGGCCGACGCGCTGCTGTCCCTGGGAGGGTCGTCCGCATGACCCCGCTGGTTTCCATTCGCGACCTGCGCCATACCTACCTGGCCGATTCGCCCCTGGCGACGACGGCGCTGCGCGGCGCCGATCTGACCATCGAGGCGGGCGAGATCGCCGCGCTGGTTGGCCCCAGCGGCGCGGGCAAATCCACCCTGGTGCATTTCATCGACGGGCTGCTGCGCCCCGAAGCGCTCGGCCACGTGAACGTGCTGGGCTGCGACACCGGCGCGCCCGACGCGGACCTGGCGCGCCTGCGGCAGCGCGTGGGGCTGGTATTCCAGTCGCCCCACCACCAGCTCCTGGAGCGCTATGTGGGCGACGACATCGCCTATGGGCCGCGTCGCCTGGGCCTGGCCCGCGCCCAGGTGCGCGAGCGGGTGGCGTGGGCCATGGGCGCCGTGGGCCTCGATTTCGAGCGCTTCGTCGACCGACACACCTACGCTCTGAGCGGCGGCGAGATGCGCCGCGTGGCGCTGGCCGGGGTGCTGGCGGTGCGGCCCGAGCTGCTCATCCTGGACGAAGCCACCACCGGCCTGGATCCCCGCGGGCGCGTCGAGATCCACGCCCTGCTGCGGGAGCTCAATCGCCGCGAGGGGATGGCGATCCTGATCGTGTCCAACGACATGGACGAGGTGGCGGCCCTCGCGGGGCAGGTGACCGTGCTGCATCAGGGGCGCACCGCGGCCGCCGGGCCGACGCGCCAGATATTTGCCCAGCCCGAGTTGCTGAGCCGCTGCGGGCTGGCGCTGCCGCGGGCGGCCCAGATCATGGCCGCGTTGCGCGCCCGCGGGCTGGCCCTGCCCGACGAGGCCCTGACCCTGGAGGGGGCGGAGGAGGCCCTATGGCGAGCTATGACGCGCTGAGACACGTCACCCTGGGCCATTACTATCCGGGGGCGTCGCCCATTCACCGCCTCGACCCGCGCGCCAAGCTGCTCGCGGCGGGGCTGGGCACCGTGGCCATCGTCGTCGCCGCTTCGACCGGCGCCTGCCTGGCGTTGGCTCTGGGGGTGCTCGCGCTGGCCGCGCTGGCGCGCCTGCCGCTGCGCCATGTATGGCGCATCCTCAAGCCGGCCCTGCCCGTCTTTGCCGTGCTGGCGATCTTTCAGTTCCTGTTCGCTGGTGGCTTGGGGGATGACACGCTGGCCTACGCGGTCAAGGCCCCTTGGGGGCCGGTGCGGGTTCATGTGGGCGGCCTGCTGACGGCGCTCAGTTCCATCGTACGCTTGATCGACCTGGTGCTGCTGGTGGGCCTGCTGATGAGCACCACCAGCGCCAGCGGCCTCACCCACGGGATCGAGATGCT